>JACQPS010000336.1 GCA_016207445.1 Gemmatimonadota bacterium
CTCAGCTCGGCATCGACGACGATCAGCCGCTTCAGGTGGCGGGCGCCGGCGGTCGCGGCCTGGAACGTCTCCAGCGTCTCCGGGTCGACCAGCGCGACGGCCGCGCGCGTGTAATCGAAGAAGTACTCGAGCGCGTCGCGGCGCAGGTGCGGGTTGACCATCACCACCACCGCGCCGATCTTGAGCGTGCCGAACAGTGCGCCGACGAACTCGGGACCGTCCGGGAGCGCGATGATCACCCGCTGCTCGGGCTCGACGCCGCTCTCCCGGAGCAGGTTGCCGAACCGGTTCGCCAGCGCCGCGACCTCGGCGTACGTGTAGTCGCGCGCGTCGGTGCGCAGCGCGATGCGCTCGCCCCTGCCTCCGCGGATGCGGTCGTCCAGGAAGTAGTCCGCGATGTTGAACTGCTCGGGCGGCTGGAAGGTCGTGACGCGGGGTTCCATGGCGGCTTCCAGTATAGGGCGACCATGGCGGTACGGGAACTCTCGACCATGACCTGGGAGGAGGCGCGCGCGCTGGACGGCGTGCGCGCCGTGGCCGTGCTGCCCGTGGGCGCGCTCGAGGCGCACGGGCCGCACCTTCCGCTCGCCACAGACATCATCATCGCGGAAGCCATGGCGCGCGCCGGCGCCGAGCGTCTGTCCGCATCGGGGTACGACGTCCTGCTCCTGCCGCCGCTCGCCTACACGCCGGCGCCGTTCGCCGCGGCGTTCCCGGGGACGATCTCGGTCGGGCCGGAGACCATCGCGGCGCTCGTCACGGAGATCGCCCGCGGCCTGGCCGCGCAGGGCGTGCGCGTGCTCGCGCTCGCCAACGCGCACTTCGACCCGGCCCACGTCCAGGCTTTGCGCACGACGGCGGAGCGGATCGCGGCCGAGGGAGCCGTGCGCGTGGCGTTCCCCGACCTGACGCGCCGCCGCTGGGCCGAGCGGCTGACGGACGAGTTCCGGAGCGGCGCCTGTCATGCCGGACGGTACGAGAGCAGTATCGTGCTGGCGGAGCGGCCCGAGCTGGTGCGCGAGTCGCTCCGGAGCGCGCTGGCCCCCGTGTGGCATTCGCTGTCCCAAGCCATCGCGGAAGGGAAGCGCACCTTCCAGGAGGCCGGCGGCGCGCACGCCTATTTCGGCGATCCGGCCAGCGCCTCGGCGGCGGAGGGGCGAGAGACGGTGCGCGTATTGGGCGAGATTCTGGCGGAGGCGGTGGGAGAGGTGTCAGGTAGCTCGCAACGTGGCCAGACCCGTGGGTGACATCACGACCCTCGCGATCGACGACGAGGCGGAGCGCCCGAGAAGCGGCTCGCGCCTCTCAGCTCACGAATGGTGCAATGACGGTCCTGAGCCAGGCCGCGAGCGCCGTCTCGTCCAAGCTCCCGTCGGCGACGGAAAGCATGGTCGTAACCACCTCGGGCTCCGGGGCGTCGATTTCATGCCCGTTCAGGAGGAGAAAGACGTTCATAGCCACGAATCCGATTCGCTTGTTGCCGTCGAGGAAAGGGTGGTTCCTCGTAAGGGCGAAGCCGTAACACGCCGCAAGCGAGGGGAGATCCACATTCTCGGGTTGATAGCTCCACCGCTGCCGCGCCCGCGCGAGGGCGGACTCAAGGAGCCCCGCATCGCGCAATCCGAGTGTACCGCCGTGTTCACGCACTTGCTCGGCATGGGCGGCCTCGACCATGCTACGCGATAACCAGATGGGCTCCTGCACGAAACCCGTTACTTCGCCAGTTCGCGCAGTGCATTGCGGTACTGCTTCGCAGTCCGATCATAGGCGGCCATGGCCTTTTCGAAGGTCGGATCGTAGGGAGTGAGGAGAATCCCCTGCTCCGTTTCGATGACAAAGACCTCATCGCCCGGGCCTACGTGCAGCCGGTCGGCCATGTCCTTCGGGAGAGTCGCTCCGACCGAGCCACCCATCTGGCGAAGCGTAACTTTCTTGACCATCGGCTCCTCCTGTCCTACAGGGCCGTGGCCAAAGTAGCACATATGTGCTATGGGCGCAAGCCCGGACCGTGAGCGGCCACCGCTCGCCCGCGGACGCGGCGGCGGCAAGGGGACTCGCTGCACAGCGAGCGCACGTCGGGACCTGCGACTCGATCTGTTTTTTCCAAGCACCACGAAGGCACGTTCACCCGGCGTCTTGCTTTTCCACGGTGGAGGCTGGGCTTGGGGCGGGAAGACCGATTTGCGAGAACGA
>JACQPS010000329.1 GCA_016207445.1 Gemmatimonadota bacterium
GTCTGTCTGCGCCCGCCCTGCCCGGCCGCGCCTTCCGCCGCGCCTACGCTTTCCCCCCACCGACGGCTACGTACCGGCTGCGTCATCCCCGGCCCGGAACTGAGGCTGGCGACGGATGCTGCTCCCCTCCACGGCAGCGCAACTTGGACGGACGAGGGCGAGAGGTCGCCCTCCCCTGAATCGGAGCGGAACGGCAATGGCAACCGGACAGCGTTTCCCTCGGCGGCTCGGCTTGCGTCTCTTGGGCGCTCTGCTCGGGCTGCAGCTGGTTCCAGCCCCCGCGGCCGCGGAGCCTGGGCCGGGGATCGTGGACCTGCCTCGGGAGCAGCGGCTGGTGGTCACCCTGGGACCGATCGAGCTGACCGGACAAACCGGCCTCGCTACGCACTCGGTCACGGCGGTGGCCGGCGGTCGCATCTCGCGTGCGGCCATGCTGTACCGGTTCCACGTGCAATTGGTTGACTCTGCGGGTCGGATCCTTCGAGGTGGCCCGGCGTGGTCGGCCACGCTATTGGCCGGCTCGGCTCGGGACGGAGCCGCCGCCCTGCAGCCGCTGATGCACCTCAGCGCGCGGGCGCACGACGTCGGCTTGCCCAAACCTCTGGGTTACCGCGTCGAGGCGGGGGACACCCTCGTGCTCGTGGCCGCCATCGACGATACGCCGGTGGACGGGCGTCGGCTGCAATTGCGCCTGACGATCGAGTACGAGCCGCTGGACGGGCCGGTCAGCCGCCTGGCGGTCGTACCGTTGCAACTGAACGGTTCCGACATAGACGGCGTGAGCCAGCCGCAGGCAGGCGGTGGCTCCTTCGTGCGCAGCTGGGAGTGGAGCTCCGACGTGAGCGGCCGCGTGCTGGCGTTCGGCGGGTTGCCGCTGGAGGGTGCGAGCGAGCTGCTGCTGCTGGATGCCACTTCGGGCCAGATGCTCTGGCGTACGACGCCGGCGAACGAGGAAACCGGCGCGGAATCCGCGCAGCGGAGCAGCTTCGTCCGACTGGGTGTGGCCGTCCAGCAGGGTCGGATTTACAGACTCGACGTCGTCTACGAGGCGCCCGCGGCCCCGACCGCTCCCCGTGCCGAAGCGATCCTCGCGATGGTTCGCCCGAGCCGCGCCCCACTGACCGTGGCGATTGCCAATTGAATGCGAGCGTCAGCGGCTGCGCGCAGCATGCGCTCGCGCCGCGGGCGTGCGGATCCAGCCCAGGAGCGGCCGATGATCCGATCCATAGGTAGTAGCCATCACGCGATAATCCGCCGCCCAACCCTCCGGAAGACGGAAGAACAGGTGATCGAGGCGCAGGTCGGGTAGGAGCCAGGGTAGATGAATCGTGCCGTCCTCGGGTGGATGCTCGGGAAGCGGGAAGCGTTGGCGCAGCAGTCGAACCGCGGGCGAGCGGGAGCCGGCCGCCCAGGTGTTGAGGTCCCCGCCCACCACCGCAGCGGGCACATTGGCGAGCTGATCCGCCACCGTCCGCGCCTGATGTGCCCGCGCCTTGTCGAAGCTCCGGTGGATGCGGCCGAAGCGCGCGCGCGGGTCGAGGTGAACGCTGGCCAGGCGAATCGACCAGGCGAGACCCGTGGAGGTGCGCCCCGCGATGCTGGCCAGCACGGCCACGCGTCGCTGGCGCTCGTACGGAAGCTCGACAAGGGCGGGCGAGCCCAGGGGCAGCGTAGACAGAATCGCGTTGCCGCGATCCTCCGCAGGACGGCCATCGCCGGCGGCGCCGTTGCGCATGGACGGCGCGTAGACCAGATGCAGCTCCGCCGCTGCGGCGATCTGCACGACGTCGGCTCGGCCCGCCCGCGCCTCGCCGCGGCGCCGCGCCGCCGCGGCCCAGTCCGGTGCGCGCGCGGGAACCATCGCCCCGCCGCGGCGAACCTCCTGCAGCAGCAACACGAAATCCCGAACCGGGGATCCTGCCAATCGGCCGGACCGCAGATCCGCGATCAGCTCACTCACTTCACCCTGTCCGACATCGGCGTTCCCAACCCGGACGGCGAGCGAGACGATGGCGGGCGCAACGCCGTCGGTCTCGGCAGCGACCACGACCGGGGGGCCCACTCCCCAGCACCAGGCGTCCAGCGCGGCGCGCTCGTCGCGATCCGTTCGCAGGACCCAGTCGACGGCGAGCGAACGACCCGCCGCGCCGGGCTCGGCCCGGCAC
>JACQPS010000042.1 GCA_016207445.1 Gemmatimonadota bacterium
CACTACGATCCGGTCGACCACTTCGCCGAGGCCTTCGCGTACCACGGGGTGCTTGCGCTGCGCGATGTCGGGACCGAGGGAGAGTGGATGCAAACGCAGCGCGACCGGGCTCAGGCCGGGCAGATCGTGTCGCCGCGCATCTTCTATAGCGCGGGCATGCTGGCGGAGGAGCACGGCTCGGATGGCATGAACGAACGCGCGACCGACCCGCAGAACCCGGGATCCATCGGGTCGGAGGTAAGAAGCCTGGCCGCCACGGGTGCGGATGTGGTCAAGGTGCGGCTGCGAAATTCCCCGTTCGATGCGCGGGTCTCGGAAGCCACGCATGCGCTCGGAGTCCCGTTGACGTCCCACTACGTCTTTTCCTCGACGGTCGCGCGCGGGCTCGAGGGGAAGGAGCACATGGAGCTTTACTACCGCGACTGGACGGCAATCTACCGCGACGACCTGCTCTCCACGCTTCGAGCCGGGCATGTTTGCGTGACCGCTACGCTGCTCCTTTATCCGGTATTCCGCCTGCGTGGCGGCTCCACGCTGTTTCCCCTCGACACCACGCTCTTCTCGGATCCGGCCCATTCGGTGTTGTACGCACCCGCGGCCTTCGACTTCGCACGTCGCGCGATGCGCGAGCCGATATCGCCACGAGGGATCCAGTACTGGGACGAGCGCTTCCGCCGCGACCTCGAGAACGTGCGCCGCCTGAACGAGGCGGCCGTACGAGTGGTTACCGGAACGGATTCGCCGCCGCCCTGGGAGGAGTTCGGGGTGCACCTGGAGATGGAGCTCTTCGTCAAAGCGGGCCTAAGTCCCATCGCGGCGATCCGTGCCGCCACGCTGGACGCGGCGCGCTGTCTCGGCGTGGAACACGAGCTCGGTTCCGTCGAGGGCGGCAAGCTGGCGGATCTGGTCGTGGTGGACGGCGACCCGGCCACGCGCATTCAGGACGCGCGCCGGATCGCCTGGATCGTGCTGGGCGGCCATTTGCTGACGCGCCAGCAGATTCTGGACTCGCTACGCGCTGCCGCGATGAAGGCTCGATGATGCTCTGCATGGACGGCGGGGGACCGCCATGGTGACGGAATTGGGCGCTGATCCTCAGCCCATGCTCGCCAGCAGCTTCTGAAAGCGCGCCTGACCGCGCAGCGGTTCCAGGTCCGAGTCATGCTCGATCCACTCCCGCTTGGCGAACCCGTGTGCGACCGCGCGCTCGAGCGTGTCGAGCGCGGCCTCCGACTCCCCGAGTTTCACGAGCGTGCACGCGACGTTGTACTCCACGCCCGGGTCGCCCGGCAGCATTCGCAGCGCGCGCTCGGCCCACTCCCGCGCGCGTTGCTTCTCGCCGAGATGCGCGAACGCCCCGGCGCCGAGGTAGACCGCGCGCACGTCGTCCGGATTGAGTTCCAGGTGCCGCTCGACGACCTCGACGACCCGGCGCGCGGCCGCGCGCGAGGCATCGGACCTGCCTAGCGCCACGTACACGCCCGCCGCCAGCGCCGGCGCCTGGTAGTCTTCCGGCCGGATGCGCGTCGCCTGCTCGAACAGCTGCGCCGATTTCTCGAACTTCCCGACTGTGAGCAGCACGCGCGCGTAGAGGTAATACGCCTCGAAGAGCTGCGGGTCGAGCGCGATCGCGCGCTCGAAGTGTCGCTCGGCCTCGTCCGTCCGCTTCGCGAGCGCGAGTGCGTGCCCGCGCGCGACGTGCGCTTCCGCCAGCCCGGGCGCGAGCTCGAGCGCGCGCCGGCTCGCCGCCTCGGCCTCGCGCACATGCTCCTCGGTGTGCTCCCAAAAACTGGCCAGATAGGTGAGCGTGTCGGCGAGCCCGGCCCAGGCGAGGGCGTAGGATGGATCCAGCTCGATGGCCTGGCGGAACATCTGCAGGGAGGCCTCGATGCTCTGGCGCGTCGCGCGGTGGAAGAACTGGCGGCCGCGCAGGTAGTACTCGTAGGCGCGCACGTCCGCGGCGGGGCAGCAGGCGAGCACCGCCTGCTCGCGACGCGTCGGCGTCACGTCGAGCGCCTCCAGGATGCTGTGCGCGATGTCATCCTGGATCGCGAACACATCGCCCAGCTCGCGGTCGTAGCGCTCGGACCAGAGGTGGTAGCCGCTCGCGACCTCGATCAGCTGCGCGGTAATGCGCAGCCGCTCGCCCGCCTTGCGCACACTCCCCTCGAGCACGCTTTCCACGCCGAGGGTGCGGCCCATCTCGCGCACGTCCACGTTCTTCCCCTTGAACGCGAACGAGGAGGTGCGCGCGGGCACGCGCAGCCGCCCGACCTTGCTGAGCGCGTTCAGCAGCTCTTCCGCGATCCCGTCGCTGAAGTACTCCTGGTCCCTCTCCGGGCTCAGGTCGGCGAACGGCAGCACGGCAATGGAACGGATCTCGGAGGGCGACGTCGTCCTGGCCGCGCTCGGCGCGTGCACCTCCGGCGGCTCGCCGGTGTCCGGCTTCGTCTCGCGGGTGATGCCGCCGGGCGAGACGTCGTAGATCCAGGCCAGCACGAGCGCGATCGGGAAGCCCAGCAGCGCAAGCGCCAGCACGAGCTTGGGCGCCCATTCCGGCAGCTCGAGCAGCGGAAACGTCGTGATCGCGATCTGCACGACGAGCCAGGCCACGACCGCGTACAGGATCGCAGCACGCACGACGCGGCGCCGCCGCAGCTCGCCAACGAACTTTCTTACTCCCGACGCCGTCATGGCATAAGGTCGAGGTAACGCCCCCGGAGCTTACTCCGATCCGGTTCTTTCGGGCGAGTCCGCATCCTGGGACGGCCCAATATAATGCTCCGTTGCCGCCTTTTTCGAGGCAATCCTGGC
>JACQPS010000344.1 GCA_016207445.1 Gemmatimonadota bacterium
CCCGGGGAGTCGCTCGAGGGCACGCCGCTCGGGCCCGATCTGCGCGCGATCTGCACGGGGCTGTCCTTCTGCGCCAACCTCAACCTGTTCCCGCTGGTCGGGAACCCGCGCCTCCAGTCCGAGCGGACGACCTCCTACGAGGTCGGGTTGCTGGCGGAGATCGGGGACGACTACGGACTGTCCGTCGTCGCCTACAGCAAGGACCAGACGGGGCTGACGGGTGCGCGCCGCGGCGGCGTGCTGCCGAACGGCGTGCCCATCAACGATCCGGGCGAGACCTATGGCACGACCCGCCCGGCCTATTATGTGCTGGTCAACACCGACTATCAGACCGTGCGCGGGATCGAGCTCGGCCTGTCGCGCCGCCTGCGCGGGTTCTGGGGCTTCAGCCTGAACTACTCGTATTCCCAGGCCTGGACGAACGCGGCGCCGCCCGACCTCGAGGTGCAGAAGATCTACGAGGGGGATCCGCCCGCGTTCACCGAGATCCGCTCGGAGATCGACGTGCCCCACCTGGCTAGCGGCACGCTGCGCTTCTACGCCGGCGCGGACGTGCCGGACGTGCCGTTCGGCTCGCTGCTCAAGTACACGGGCCTGACGCTCACCGGCCGCTACCAGAGCGGGTTCGTTTACACGCCCCAGTTCCTGCGCATCGTCAACGCGAACACGATCCAGGACGCCAACCGCGGCGACCGCAACTCGGGCACCTCGCCCGCCATCTACTCCGTCGACATGTACCTGGAGAAGGCGTTCCAGGTCGCCAACCTGCGCTACGGCGCGTTCCTGCGGGTGAACAACCTGTTCGACTTCAAGACGTGCGCGCAGGTCTATCCCACGAGCGGCCGGTGCAACGTGGGCGCCGTGTCCAGCGACCGCAGCATCACGCAGGGCTTCCAGAACGGCTCGCCGGGCGCCACCACGATCGTGTCCGGCCTGGGCGCCGGCACGCCGAACACCGCGTTCGACCGCCCCGAGATGTTCAGCGACCGGCGCAGCATCACGGCCGGGCTGAAGGTGAGCTTCTGATGCGCGCGAGAGTGTACCCCCACAGGACGAAGAGGGAACCGATGTCGCACCGCTCGATCTCCCGTCTGGGCCTCGCGCTCCTGGCCGTGCTGGCGAGCGTTCCGGGCGCCCCCGCCCAGGAGACGGGTCGCTCGCCCTTTAACCTCAGCGCGAGTCGCGACTTCGCCGTAACGGGCATGCGCACGGCCGCGAGCGCCCGCTTCTGGATCAGCAATGCCGGGCCCATGGACGCGCAGAGCGGAATCGAGGTCGTGAGCCCGGCGCAGGTCCTGAAGAGCAACGTCTTCAACAGCTTCCTGTCCGAGCTCGCGCTCTGGGCGAGCGCGGGGCGGACGGATTACCTGGCGAACAAGAGCCGCGTGCCCAGCCTGGCCAGCGTGCGCAACGCGGCGACGGGCGGGCACACCATCTCCGTCAACAACCATCTCACCGCCACCGCGACGGACTGGCTGCCCATCGACGGTTCGCTCGGCATCCACTTCAGCGGCATCCGCTCGAGCACGTCCGGCTGTATCTCCCATACCAAGGACCAGATTCCGGCGGGCTTCACGCTCATGCCCGGGAGCGATTGTCTGGAGACGTGGGGGGCGAGCGGCTTCCAGGGCCGGCGCAACGTCCCGCAGTCCACCTACCAGTCTCTCTTCCAGCAACTGGGCAACGCCTTCACCTTCGATTTCTGGAAGGTGCCGGAGGACCCGACCGAGAGCTTGCTGGGCAACAACTTCCAGACCTACGGCCTCGTCTCCGATTTCAACCTGACCAACAACGAGGCGTACGGCAGCGTCATTCCGGGACGGACCGGGTCGCCTGCTACGGACGGCTACCCGTTGGGCCTCGAGTGGCGCTTCGACGCCTTCAACTTCAAGGATGCGCGCTACGCCAACGTGGTGTTCTGGCAGGCCACGGTCACCAACAGGTCCCGGGAGAACTACGGCGTCGGAATGGACTACGACTCGCTCTACGCGGGGTTCGTGATCCGGCCGACTACCGCCATGGCGCGCGGCGGCTACTGGCCCGAGCAGGGCGCGGTCGTGTTCAACGACCTGCGCAGCCGCAGCGACTGCGATCAGGCGCGCGCGCTGCCGGAGCGACTGATCATCACGAACTTCAACGGGTCGTGCTCGTCCATCGACGTCTCCCGCGGCTTCACCCGCGGCGCCATGGCAGTGGTCATGCTCAAGAGCCCGATCGGCGACCTGCGCAACAAGCTCTTCACGGCCCCGCTGTCGCCGTTCTTGCGCCCGACGCACCCGCTGGCCGGGGACACGCTCACCTACAACGTCGGCCGCGACTGCGGGCAGGAGTGCTCGTCCGTGCGCATGATTGCCGGGCGCGGCCAGAGCGCCTGGGGCGTGGTCAGCTCGCACGAAGGCGATGCGCTCGCGGGTGACCAGGCCGCCTCGCTCACGCCCAACGACTACTGGTTCCTCTTCCACTCGGCGAACGGCGCGGCGTACAACGACGGTCCCCGCGTGGACATCGACAATCCGCGGGCCGGCGGCGGCTTCAACTACTGCGTGCCTGGACCGGGCGCCGTGGGCGGCCGGACCTGGACGTACCGCTCGGGTCGTCCGTCGGCCGCGGGGGTGGGGCCCGACACGCTCTTCCTGGATGACTGCAACCCGACCACGAACCAGCTCGTCGGCTTCTGGCGCGATACTTTCCCGGACAAGAGCCTCAAGCTGATCCGCGGCTCGCTCTACCTGGGCGCGGGGCCGTTCCGGCTCGCAGCGGGCGAGACCACTGCCTTCGTGGTCGCGGTCGTGCTCGCCACCGACTCCGCCAGCATCGAGCGCTCCGTCCGCGAGACGGTCGAGCTGTACCGGAGCTTCTACTCCGTGCCGCAGCCGCCGCCGCTGCCGAAGGTGATCACGGCGCGGGTCACGGGCGGCGACATCCGCAGCACCTTCGTCCGCGTCACGCTGGACCCCACGCTCATGCGCTGGACCGACGAGTTCCTGCTCTTCGAGTCGCAGCGCTACCGCAACGCCCCGGCCACGACGACGGAAGGCCGGATTCGCCGGTTCAATCCCTGGCTGCCCGACTCGCTGCTGAAGCGTGCAACGGACAACATTGCGCGCATTCTGGTCTACAAGTCCTGCAACCCGACCGCCACCACGCTCACCTACACGACCACGAATACGCTGGGCGTCGCGTGCACGGTGGCCGAGATGCGAGATACGCTCAACCGCGTGCTCGGTCCCGTGTCTTATGCGCAGATCCTGCGGCCGGACACCGTGGTCATCTACGATGACGGCGCCGTCAACCCGGGGCAGAGCTACCTGTACGCCTTCGTGCCGGAGACGCGTGGCGCGAAGTGGAGCATCGTGGACTCGACGGCCACGGGCTTCGTCTCCAAGGAACTGGTCTTCGAGACGCCGGTCCACGAGCTGCCGCGCGCGCGCAGCGCCGACAACGTGGTCACCGTCTACATCCCGGCCAGCCGGCAGGCGGGCGGCACCGGCTCGGACATCGTGTTCCGCGAGGAAAAGCTGGGCGTGACCATCGATACGCTCCAGGCGCCCGGCCGGCCCACCGTGATCGCGAGCTGGAACGGCTTCGGCATCGAGGCCATGGATCCGACCGCCGACGCCAATCTGCGCGTGATCTTCGCGGACCGCATCCTGATCGACGAGTACCGCGCCACGGGTGCCGTCGCGCTCGACTCGGTGCGCGTGCGCGTGGCACGCGCGCTCACCTCCGGGTTCACCATTACTGGCAGCGGGCTGACCGCCAAAGCCACGCCGGTGCGCCAGGCGACCGACACGCTGGTGTACCGCGCAGGACCCGAGGGGGTGCCGTTCCGATCCATTACTACGCCGGCCACCACTGTGGTGACCGCGGGCGGCATCACGACCACGACCCGGACGATTGTCGGCCCCGCCGCGATCCTGGTGAATGACGCGACCGAGTTGCCGCTTTTCGTCTCGAACAACATGCGCGGGGTGACCTTCACGCCGCAGGAGTACCTGGGCCACGCCAACGCGGTGCGGGTGCGGGTCACGGTCGATACGACCGCCATCTCGAACACCACCAACAAAGGGTTCCAGAGCAGCTCCACCTTCGATCCCCGCGGCGTGCGCGTGTTCAGCGGATTCCAGCCGCTGAGCCTCTCGTGGACGTTGTCGGCGACCGCCAGCGGCTCGAGCCGGCCCACGGGCGCGGGCCTGGGCGGCGAGTACGCCATCGAGATCGTGGACCAGGAATTCGGGTCCATTCCCACGTTCCGACTGGATTGGGGAGCCGCGCTCGCCGACTCGGTTGCCCGATCGCTGGCCAACCGCGCGGTCGGCACGACCGGCGCGACGGATTCGGCCACGGCAGCGGCCGTGGCGAAGTTTCTGAACCGCCCGAACATACGCGCGGATTCGCTGCTCGCCGTGAAGGTGCCCTTCACGGTCACCAACCGTTCCTTCGGCACCTCCGTCGCGGTCGCGATGCTCAAGACCGACAAGGACACGACCTACGTGTTCGGCACGGGGTCCGACACCATTCGCGTGCGCGTCCCCCAGGACCAGTGGCTCCCCGGCGACCTCCTCATGTTCATCGAGGAGGTGCCCGTGGGCGCCGCGACGGAGCGGGTCGTCACGCTCTACCCGGCGGTTCTCAGCTGCGGCACGGCCGTGCCGGGGGTCACCGGCCGCTTCCGCTGCAACCCGGTCTCGGGCACCGGCGGCGACCCCACCTACGGCGCCACGCCGGCCGGCTACGAGCTGAGAGTGCGCTACACCATTCCGCCGCGCCCGCCGCGCGAGGTCGCGTTCACGGTGATCCCGGCCAAGGCCGGCTCCAGCATCACGTCCATCACGAAGGCCCAGATGGACTCGGTCAACGTGGTGCCGAATCCCTACATCATTTTCTCCAGCTTCGAGCAGCAGGCCGGAAACAAGCGCCTGATGTTCACCCACCTGCCGCCGGGCGGAAAGATCCAGATCTTCACGGTGGCGGGGCAGTTCGTGCAGGAGCTCACGTGGGCCGAGACGGATCTGGAGGGGGCGGGCGACCTGTTCTTCGACATGCGGACGCGGGAGGGGACCGAGATGGCAGCCGGTCTCTACCTGTACGTCGTAACGGCGAGAGACCCCGGGTCGGGGCGTGAGCTCCGCAAGCTCGGCCGGTTCATCATCATTCGCTAGCGGGGGGAGCGCATGCGCAACCATCGAACGGCAGCGCTGGCCATCCTGGCGGCTGCGGTCCTCGCGACCACTACGCCCGCCCTGGCCCAGCGCGAACCCAGGACCCTGGGGGCGGATCCGACCGTGGGCGTCACCCGCGTCGCCACGCGCGGACTCAATTTCCTCGAGCTGGGCGTCGGCGCCCGCGCCCTCGCGCTCGGCGGCGCTTACACGGCCAGCGCCGAGGGGCTCTTCTCGCTCTACTGGAACGCGGCGGGGCTGGCGGACCTCGAGGGGATCTCGGCTGCGGCCAGCTATCAGGACCTGTACGAGAATTCGGGACTGACGAATGCCTTCATCGCGGTGGGCGTCCCGATCGGCGCCGGCGCGTTCGGCGTCTCCCTCACGCGCTTCTCGTCGGGCGAAATCCAGCGCACCACCGAACGATTCCCGGACGGCAACGATCCCTCCTTCGGCTCGACCGTCGAGTGGATCGGCTCGGCCGTGGGCGTGCACTATGCCCGCCGCATCACCGACCGGCTCAGCTTCGGCGTGACCGGCAAGCTCGCGGAAGAAGGCCTCGATTTCGCGCACGCGCGCTGGGTGGGCGCCGACGTCGGCACCGTCTTCCGTACCGGGCTGCTGGCCACCACGCTCGGCATTGCGGTCTCCAACCTGGGCGGGCGCTCGCGCATGGAGGGCTCGGCCATCGAGCGGGTACTCGCATCCAACGTGCGCGATCCGCTGTTCCCGACCACGCGCGAGCTGCCGGCTTCCTTCAAGACGCAGGGGCTGCAGATGCCGACCATCTTCCGCTTCGGCCTGCGCACGGACCTGGTCGGCGCGGCGGAATCGCTGCTCGCGCCCAACCCCAGCCATTCCATCGTGCTGCTGAGCGAGCTCAACGACGCGATCGATGGCCCCATCACGCCGGTCCTGGCCGTGGAGTACGGCTTCCGCAACCTGGTCTTCCTGCGTGGCTCCAAGCGCTGGATCCGCGAGGACCGGGCGCCGTTCGACTTCGGCGACGGCGTGGCCGCGGGCGCCGGGCTGCGACTCCCCGCCTTCGGCCGCGCGTTATGGCTGGATTACGCGTTCCAGACGCTGGAGCCGTTGGGCTCGTCCCAGACCGTCTCCCTCGAGTTCAGCTTCTAACCGGCGCGGGGGCTCCATGACGAAACGCTTCCTTCTCCTGCTCGCGCTCGGCCTGACTGCCTCGACGGCGGCGCAGGCGCAAGTGGTGCCCGGCCGGTTCCAGGTCAGCGTCGATGGCGCCTGGCAGCAGTACGCCGAGTCGTCCGCGCTGGACGATGCGCCGCTGGCCGGCGTGCGCGGTGCGTTCTTCCTGACCCGCTTTCTCGGCATCGGCGCGCACGTGCTGGCCGGGCGCCCGTGGACGAGGGGCGAGTTTTTTCCTTACGTGCGCCACTCCTACCTGTCCTCGGACGAGACCAACGACACCACGCTGCTGTACGTGGTGGACCAGCGCGTCACCCACATCCAGGTCGGACTGGATGCCACGCTGCGTCTGGAGCTTGGACGGCTCAGCCCGTTCGCGACGGTCGGGTTCGGCCGCTACCGCTTCTTCCTGGATCCAGATCAGGTGAACGGGCTCGAGGACCTGGCGGGCGCCGCCTACCACTACGGCGGCGGCTTCGAGCTGCAGCTCGGCGAGGCGGCGGGCGTGCGCTTCGGCGTCCTGGATCAGGTGCTCCGGGACTTCGACCGCGATCGCTTCTGCGTGAATTGCTCGGGCGCGATGGCGCTGCTCAAGGAAGACCGCTTCCCGAACCCGTCCCCGGCGCCGCCCGCCAAGGAGAGTACGATCCACAATCTGCGGTTCGTCGGTTCGTTCAGCTTCGTTCCCGGAGGCGAGCGATGAGGCGGGCGATCTGGGCGGGAGGCGCTCTGCTGGCCCTGGGCCTCACCGCGTGCGAAACCGAAACCCCGTTCCAGCAGAGCGGCGGGCCCGTCTACGACTTCCTGGTCGTGATCGAGGCGGCCTCGGCGGGACGACTGCCCGGCGACAGTGTGCGGCTCTTCGTGCGCGGCACGATCATCGACAGTGCGCGCGTGACCTTGAAGGGCCTGCCCGCGCTGTCGAGCGGAGGCTACACGGTCTACGCGGTCGATGAGCGCGTGACTCCCGTGACGACGACGACCGCCGCCGCGGACCTGGTTCCCGACTCGCTGGGCCGGACGCGCGTCACGTTCACCGGGTCCGCGCTCACGGGCGCCACGGCCGTCGTGGTCGGCTTCGGCGGCGCCGATTACGCGACGTCGTTCAAGCCGCTCTTCTTCCGGTTCCGCAACCTCACGACGGGCGCCCTGACCACGGCGGGCGTGTTCAAGCTCGGCAAGTTCCTCGAGAACGTCGATTCCTCTACGGCGTTCCGGCTGCCCCCGGCGACGAAGTGGGGGCGGGGCGGCCTGTGGATCGATCAGCCCGTGGAGGGGGACATCTGGCTGCGCGGCTACGTGCAGCACCTGCCGCTGGCGCCCAACGGCTTCCAGTGGAAGGCATGGGCGGTACAGGTGACGGCGACCGGCGACACGCTGCGGGCCGCCGCACCCATGGATCTGCTCGAGGACGAATCGGGCGCCGCGATCACGGACGCGGAGACCGCGCCCGAGGGTGCGCTGCTGAAAGAATTCCCGAAGGCGTTCTTCGATGGCACCAAGTCGGCGCTCACGCCGGAGCTGGACAGGTACACGCACGTCTTCATCACGCTGGAGCCTCGCGGCGCGCCGGGGACGCTGCCCGCTCCCGCGGTGGTGTATCGGGGTTCGTTCCCGCGGCAATTCACGCTGCGGGCCGCAGCCCTGCCATAGCATAGGGCTTGCAAAGTCGGGCCAGCGGCGCGGGGTCGGCGACGGCTCCGCGCCGCTGCGTATGGGCGCGCTCCGGCGCGGCCCGAAACGACTTTCGCGAGGGACGCCGAGCGGCTTCCCGGGAG
>JACQPS010000043.1 GCA_016207445.1 Gemmatimonadota bacterium
CACCAACTCCGCCCCCCGCGCCGCGACGCTCCGTTTGGGCGAATCCCGCCCCCTCCGCTCCGGGCGCCGCCGCCATCCGCCTTCGCAGGTCCACGATCCGCACAGGGGGCAAGGATCTGCCCTCCACGCGCTCCGGCAACTCGAGCAAGCGGTACTTGCCGATCGTGGCGTTGTACCAGCTCTCGAGCGAGGGCGTCGCGCTGCCCAGCACGCACACGGCGCCGGCCAGCCCGGCGCGCACGATCGCGACCTCGCGCGTGTGATAGCGTGGCGCCTCGTCCGACTGCTTGTACGTGGTCTCGTGCTCCTCGTCCACCACGATCGCGCCCAGCTCGGGTACGGGCGCGAACACGGCGGAGCGCGCACCGACCGCGATGCGGCGGGCGCCGCTACGCAGCGCGCGCCACGCGTCGTAGCGCTCGCCGTCGGACAGCGCGGAATGCAGCACGGCCACGAGGTCGCCGAAGTGGGCACGGAAGCGCGCCACGGTCTGCGGCGTGAGCGCGATCTCCGGCACCAGCACGATCGCGCCCCTTCCCTGCCGCTTCACCACCTCCTTCAGCAGCTCGATGTAGACCTGTGTCTTGCCGGAGCCTGTAACGCCTCTGAGGAGGAAGGGCAGCCGGTCCGTTGCGGACGCGGCGACGAGCGGTCCCGGGTTCGCCGCGGCGACGAGCGCCGACACCGCCGCGCGTTGCGCCTCGGTGAGCATGAAATCACCCGGCGGCGGCGGCGGCGTCGTCGCAAACGGGTCCCGCTCGATCTCCTCGTCGCTGACCGCGGCGACGCGTTTCTCGACCAAGCCTTTTACGACGCCAGCCGAGAAGCCCAGCTCGCCGGTCAAGCGCGCGAGCTCGGCCGCTCCCCCCATCGTCTCGAGCAGCTCGTAGCAGTCGCGCTGCCGCTGCGCGCGCCCGAACAGCTCGTCGCGCTGCTGCAGGCTGGGCAGCTCGAGCGTGAGCCGCACGACCCGCCGCTTCTGCACGGGCGGGCCGCCGCCCTCCGCCCGCGCGACGTGGCTCAACACCGCCGGCAGCGCGCTGCGCAGCACCTGTCCGAGCGGAGCCAGGTAGTAGTCGGCCACCCACTGGCAAAGCCGGAAGAGTTCGGGCGGAATGCTCGGTGCGTCTTCCAGCACGCGCAGCACCGCCCGCCATTCTTTCGGCGCGTCCGGCCTCGCCGGCCCGACGCCAGGAGGCAGCGGGCCCTTCATCGCCCGCAGCGCCGCCGCCGCGTCGGTGTCGGCCTCACCCACCACCCATCCCACCAACCGCCGCCGCCCGAACGGCACGAGCACGCGCGTCCCCTCCGCGACCGTGCCTTCGATGCGATAGGTGAACGGCCGGGGGATCGGCAGCGGCAGTGCAACCTCGACCAGCATCAGCGAGATGGAAACTCCAGCAGGAAGCTCAGACGCCCATGCGCACGAAATCGTAGGGCGGCCAGGGGCCGGTGACGTCGAACAGCAGCTCGGGGTCGCGCTCGCCGAGCTCGTGCGTACGCTCGACGAAGTCGATCCACGAGTCGCGTGGCACCAGAAAGGCCGCGCTGAGCAGGCGGTCCGGCGTACGCGCCAGCGGCAGCGCCGCCCGCGCGCGCCGGCGCAGCTCGGCGAACAGCGCGGCCGCCCGCTCGTCCAGTCCCGGCGTCGGCTCGTGCGCGCCTGCGGCTGTGATGTGCAGCCGCATCTCCCACTGGCCCTCGAGGAACGCGAGCCCCTCGTCCAGCGCGAGGTACTGATCCTCCAGGAAGCGAATGAGCGGGCGCCGGCCGCGGAACACGACGCCGTACGGCGCCGGCAGGATGGTGCCCCGCCGCATCGCCGTCTCCACCACGCGCTGGTGCCGGCGCACCTGCTCGGGGTCGAGCGCCGGCAGCGCGAACGGCACCGGCCGCACCAGCGCCTCCAGGTCGCGGTAGCGCAAGCGGAGCGCGTCGCCGTCCGTGCCGCCCCGCAGCCCGCGCGCACGTACGACACCGTACAGATGGTACGCCGACGCGAGTGGCGCCTCTCCGGCGCGCTGCTCTGCCGAGCCCTGTCCGCGCCGCCGCCGGAGCGTGGCCAGCCGCCACCGGCTCACAGCAGTGCGAACACCTCGGACTGCGGCGCCGGCGTGGTCACCTCCGGCCCTCGCTCGCCCATGTAGACGTTGATTTCGCTGCGCAGCCCGACCTCGCCCGCCAGATAGATGCCCGGCTCGATCGAGAAGCCGATGCCCGGCAGGAGCCGCCGCACCTCGCGCGTCTCCAGGTTGTCGATGTTGGGGCCCATGCCGTGCGTATCGCGGTCGATCGAGTGACCGGTGCGGTGGATGAACGCGGGGCCGTAGCCCCGCCCGGTGAGCACGCCGCGGCAGACGTCGTCCACCTCGGCGCCCCGGACGGGCTCGCCCGCCTGCCACCGTTCCTGCAAGAACGCAACCGCCGCGTCCCGGCCGTCGCGCACCGCCGCGAACAGCGCGCGCACTCGCTCCGGCACACGGTCGCCGAGGTACGCCATCCACGTCTGGTCGGCGTACACCGCGTCCTCGGATTCTTTCGCCCACAAATCGAGGAGGACGACGTCGCCCCGACGCACCCGGCCGCCCGCCCCCTCCGGGTGGTAGTGCGGATCCGCGGCGCGCGTCCCCGACGCCGCGATGCAGTCCGCGCCCACGCCGCAGCCGCGCCGCGCGAGCTGGGACAGCACCCAGTCGCGCACCTCCCCTTCGCCCGGCTCCTGCCCTGCGCGCACCTGGCCGGCGAGCCGCTCGAACGCCGCGCGCGCCACCTGGGCCAGCACCTGGCCGGCGCGCCGGTGCGAGGCGAGGCCCTCAGGCGTCCAGCGTGAGTAGAAGCGCGTGATGAGATCGGCGGAGGAGACCACCTCCGGGCCGGTCGCCCGGACCAGCTCGACGACGCCCGCGGGGACCAGATCGAGAATGGGCACGGCGTCGCCCGGCGAGATCTCCATGGCCACGCGCCGCGCGCCGGCGAGCGCCGCGCGCAGTGCGCCCTCCAGCTCGCGCCAGCCCACGTAGCGTTGCCGGTGCCACGGCCATTTCGCCCAGGGAGCTTCCTCGATCCCGTGCACCAGCGCGCTCGGCTCGCCCGCCGCGGGCACGAGCACGAACCAGCGCCGGGTCAGTTCGCCCAACCCGAGCAGTCCCGACGCCACGCGGTTGCGTGCGTGCAGATCGTAGAGCAGCCAGCCATCCACCCCCGCCTCTTTCAGAGCGGACTGGATGTCATCGAGTTGCTGGCTCAGGCGATGGAATTGAGGTGTCAATGAGTCCGCTCAGTGAGAGTTGACAGTTCACAGTTGACAGTTCACGGTTGACACTTCAGTCGACACGCCTCGGCACTGTCAACTGTCGACTGTCGACTGTAAACTGGTTTTCACAGCCACCCGCGCCACCACAGGTACGCGCCCAGCCCTCCCGTGATGAGCGCCATCAGCACCAGCGCGAACCAGAACCCCAGCGGGCTGTGCAGGAACGGCATCCACTCGAAGTTCATGCCGTACAGGCTGGCAATGAACGTGGGCGGCAGCACGACGGTCGCGATCACGGACAGTGCCTTGATCACCTCGTTCATGCGATTGGACACCACCGACAGATGCGATTCCATGGCGCCCGTCAGCAGGTCGCGATACATCTCGACCGATTCCACCTGGCGCACGACGTGGTCGTAGACGTCGCGGAAATACACCTGCGTCTCCGGCTTGAGGAACGGGTTCGGCCGGTTCGCCAGCGTCGCCATCACCTCGCGCATGGGCGCGAGGTGCCGGCGCAGTGCGAGCAGCGAGCGCTTCAGCCCGAAGATCCGCTCCATCACGTCGGCCGTTTTTCCCCCGAAGATCTCGCCCTCCAGCTCGTCGACGAAGCTGTCGATTTCGTCCAGCAGCGGGAAGTACAGGTCGACCAGCGTGTCCAGCGCCATGTGCATGAGCTGGCCGACGCCCCGGCCGAGCGCCTCCGCGCCCGCGTCCAGCCGCTCCGCGACCGTTTCGATCGATGGCATCGCGTCGCTGTGCACCGTCACCAGGAAGTTCGACCCGAGGAACACGTTCAGGTTGATCGTCTCGATGTCGTACGGGTCGGGGGTCCAGTGCGCGAAGCGGATGCCGCGCACCACGACGAACACGTAGCCCTCGTACTCCTCGAACTTGACGCGTCCCTGCGGCGAGCGCGTGTCCTCGATGGCCAGCGGGTGGAAGCGGAAGATCTCCGAGAGCAGCAGCCACTCCTCCTCGCGCGCGGCATCGATGTCCAGCCAGAGCTGGCCGCGACGCGCGCGCACCACCTCCGCGAGCTGTTGCTTCGACAGCTCTCGGCGCGTGCCGCCATCTTCGTCCACGAAGTAGACACGCGGCGTCACGCGCGCCGTCGGCGCGGCCGGCTCCCGCTCCGGCCGCGGCGGCCGCTCCGCCGGAAATGCGCTCGGATCGCGTAGGGCCATAGGCCGGAATGTGAGCGGCGGGCCGCGGGAGGTCAACGGGCGCGAGCCGCGGGAGGGCTTCGGAGCACGGGCAGGTAGGGCGGCACTTCATCTCACGCGGAGTGAGATGTTCGCCGCCCCGCCAAGGCGCCGGACCTACTTCGGCGGCAGACCGGCCAGCGCGCGCAGCACGTTCACGACCCCCTCGCCCATGCGCCTGGGGACGTACCCGCCTTCGAGCAGCGCCACGACGCGGCCGGCGGCGGTAGGGCGGGCGCGCTCGAGCAGCACGGCGGTGAGCGCGTGCAGGTCCTGCGGCTCGAGCCGGAGGCCGCCCAGCGGATCCTGCGCCAGGCAGTCGAAGCCGGCGGAGACGAGCACGAGCTCGGGCGCGAATTCGGCGACGGCGTCGTCCAAAGCTCCGCGGAAGAGACGAAGGTACTCCTCGGCGGTGGTGGCGGGCGCGAGCGGGATGTTGCGGGTCGTGCCGAGACCGGCGCCGGCGCCGCGCTCGTGCGCACTGCCGGTGCCGGGATAGTGCGGGCTCAGGTGCAGCGAGAGGTAGTAGACGGTGGGGTCCTCGTAGAAGATGTCCTGCGTGCCGTTGCCGTGGTGCACGTCCCAGTCGACGATGAGCACGCGCCCGATGCCGCGCTCCGCCTGCGCCCAGCGCGCGGCCACCGCCACGTTGTTGAAGAGGCAGAAGCCCATGGGTGTGTCCGCGCTGGCATGGTGCCCGGGCGGCCGGGTGGCGGCGAACGCGCTCGCCGCGTCCTCCTCCAGCACCAGCTCGACCGCGGTGATCGCGCATCCGACCGCCGCGAGCGCCGCGTCCCAGGAAGCCGCCGAGACCACCGTGTCCGCGTCCAGGAAGACCGGCTGCCCCTGCTCCTGCGCGGCCTCGGCGGCCCGCCGCACCAGCTCGACGTGCTCGGGGGTGTGCACCCGCAGCAGCTCCGCCGGCGCGGCCAGCCGCCCTTCGCGCTGGAGCACGTGCTCGATCAGCGCGGGCGTGTCCTGGTAGATCGCGCCGATGATCGCGGGCAGCCGGCCCTGGTGTTCCGGGTGCCCCCACCCGGGGTCGTGCCGCGCACAGTCCGGGTGCAGGACCAGCGCTGTCGGATGCGCCATGCGCCCTCCGCTGCCGTTTCGAGCGGCCGCAAAGTGGAGGGGTGCGTCGCCGCCCGCCAGCCCGGCCGGGGGCCAGTCGTGGTCCGGAAGATGCAATGGGGGCGTGCCACGGAACGGGGAGAAGAGATGGGAACTGCGATCGACAGGGCCACTCTACGGCAGCGGCTGCGCGAGCAGCTCGACCGCGCGCGCCCGCGCATCGAGCGCGCGAACGCCGCGCCGGCGGCGCGGACGCGCTGGATCGTGGCCCGGAAGCTCTATCCGCGGCCTGCCACGCTGCCGGTCGAGCGCCAGGCCGCCTGAGTCGCGAACTCCTGCAGCCTCGCTGGGCCGCCATCAGCTCACGCGGAGACGCACGGAGAGCCACGGAAACAGATTTAAAAATGTTTCAAGTCTGTTCTCCGCGATTCTCTGCGTCTCCGCGATTCTCTGCGTCTCCGCGTCTCCGCGTGAGATGATGACTGCTCAGCCTTCACGTGTTACGATGCCAGCGTCGGCGAGAGCGACCTCGCCGGCTCCGTCAGCAGCTCCCCTCCCGAATCCGTGATCACCATGATGTCCTCCAGCCGGACGCCGAACTTGCCGTACTGGTAGATCCCCGGCTCGTTGCTGAAAGTCATCCCGGGCCGCAGCTCGACCGTGCTGCCTCGCACCAGGTACGGCCACTCGTGCCCCTCCAGGCCAATGCCGTGCCCCAGCCGGTGCGTGAAGAAGCGGTAGCCGGGGCCGAAGCCCGCTTGCTCGATGGTTGTGCGGGCGACGGCGTCGATCTCGCCGCACGTTTGTCCGGGTCTCGCGGCGCGCAGCGCCCGCGCCTGCGCCTCGCGCACGATGTCGAACACGCGCTGCTGCTCGGCCGTCGGCGTGCCGAACACCACCGTGCGCGTCACGTCCGACGCGTAGCCGTGCACGGACGTGCCGCCATCCACCAGCACGACCATCCCCTCACGCAGCGGCTCGGGCCGCTCCACCCCGTGCGGGTACGCGGACGCCTCGCCGAATAGCACCAGGGCACCCCCGGAATAACCGAGCTGGTCGAAGGCCTGCCGGATGTTGCGCCCGAGCTCGGCCTGCGTCATGTCCTCCCGCAGCGTCTCCAGGGCTGCCCGAAACGCACGCAGCGTGACCTGGTTCGCGTAGCGGGCGAGGGCCAGCTCGGGCGCGCTTTTCACGCCGCGGCCGGCGCGCGTGATCGGGTCGGCCGCCACGAGAGTCAGCGCGGGCGCCGCACGCGCCAGCTCCTCGGCCAGGAAGTAGCGCGCGCTCCCGTCCAGGGTCAGTGTGCCGGTGACGATCCCCCGGTCACGCAGCAGCCGGCCGAGGAGCTGGTACGGGCTCTCGTCCTCCTGCCAGGTGTGGATCGGAAAGCGGTTCTGGATCAGCGTCTCCGCCTTCTGCTGCTCGAATGCGGGGCAGACGAAGAGACCCGTGCCCTCTTGCGGCAGCAGGTACGCGAACAGCCGCTCGCTCCGCCCCCACGGCACGCCCGTGTAATACATCAGGTTGGGGCCCGGCTCGATCAGCAGCGCGTCCAACCGCATTTCCGTCAGAAAGCGCTGCGCCAGCGCCCGCCGCCCCGCCCGCTCGGCTTCCGAGATCGCTGGTGGGGCATCGGCCGCGGCCGAGGTGAGCGCGCCAATGCTCGGCGGCACCTCTGCGGTGACGACGCCGGCGTCCGCCTGCGCCTCGAGGATGGAGACGCCCGCCAGCGTGCCCAGCGCACCCCTCAAAAACTCTCGACGCTCCATTTCGCTCCTATCCCGAATCGTCGCTGGGCCGGCGATGATTTCACGCGGAGCCGCGGAGGACGCACGGAGAGCCGTGGAAAACAGATGAAACAAATTTCAAATTCCGTTCTCCGCGGCTCTCCGTATTACTCTGCGTCTCCGCGAGAAATAAATGCCGGCCCTGCCTACCCGTGTCACGGCGACGCCACATCCGCCTGCTTCGCCTTTGCCTTCGCATCCTCGACGATCTTCGCCACGTCCGCCAGGAGTTGCTTCGCGTCGTAGACGATGCCGTCCTTGATCGTGTATTTCACTCCACCCACGCGCTCGACCTTGCCCGTCTGTTCGTTCAACCGGATCGCGCCCGTCCCGTACAGCACCTTCAGGTTGGCGATCGGGTTCGCCTCGACCAGCACGAGGTCCGCCAGTAGCCCGGGCCGAATGATGCCGAACTCGATCGGCCGCTGCCTCGGCGCCATGAGCGTCTCGGCGCCGCAGAGCGTGGCGGCGCGGATCACCTCGAGCGGATGGAATCCCGCCTCCTGCAGCAGCTCGAGCTCGCGGATGTAGTCGAAGCCGTAGAGCTTGTAGATGAAGCCGGAGTCCGAGCCGGTGCAAACCTTACCGCCGCGGTCCTTGTACTCGTCCAGGAACGCCATCCACAGGCGGTAGTTGTTCTTCCATTCGATCTCGTCCTGCGTGGTCCAGGAGAACCAGTAGGAGCCGTGGCTCTCCCGGCTGGGTTGATAGAACCGCCACAGGGACGGCAGCGTGTAGCGGTCGTGCCACTCCGCCTCGCGCGCGCGCATCATATCCCGGCTGGCCTCGTAGATGGTCATGGTCGGATCGATGACGAAGCGGAGCGCGAGCAGCTCGTCCATGACCTGGTTCCACCTCTTGCTGCCGGGCGGCGCGGCCTGCTTCCACAGCCGGCCGGCCTGCCCGAAGCGGTGGTACTCGTCGCTGTAGTTGTAGTCGGCGGGGAAGTCCTGAACGGTGCGGTCGACGAAGAGGGCCTCGGGCAGGCCGTACCAGTGCTCCAGCGACCCGAGGCCGAGGCGCGCGGCGTCGAGCGCGTCCATGCGCGCCACACCCATCTGCCCGAGGTGCGCCTGCGTGCCCAGCCCGTGCTTCCTGGCCTCGTCGATCAGCGCGGCCATGATCTCGGGATCGGCGGCCCCGAGCTTGAAGCCGTCCACCCCCTTCTTCGCGGCCCAGCGCACGTACTCGCGCGCCTGCTCCGCGGTCTCGACGCGGTTCGGATCCCATCCGCTCCCCGGCCGCACATAGACGAAGATGCGCGGCGCCACGATGGCGTTGCGCGCGCTGCGCTCTCGCTCGCGCAGCGTCCAGTCCACGCCGTTCCCGGAGCCCGGATCCCGGATCGTGGTCACGCCGTGCGCGAGCCAGAGCTTGAAGACGTACTCGGCCGGCGTCCCCTGCGCGACCCCGCCGATGTGCGCGTGCAGATCCACGAAGCCCGGAAGGATCCACATCCCCTTCCCGTCGATCTCCCGATCGCCGCCCTTCGGCCGATCCTCGTCCTTGATCGGAACTCCGGGCGCGCCCAGGCTCTTCACTTCCTTGATCCGGTTCCCCTCGATCACCACGTCCACCGGGCCCATGGGCGGCGCGCCCGTGCCGTCGACCACGGTGGCGCCGCGGATCACCAATCGCTGGAACGGACCTTCCCCTTCCCCCGGCCGCCGGTCCGGCGCCGGCTCGATGTGTTTCGGCTTCTGTGGCTGCTGCGCGGGCGCGGGCGGCTGCGGCGGCTGCTGCGCCGTGGCCGCGCGGCCGAACGCGAGCAAGAGCAACAACGAACCCAGGACGCGCTGTGGGGACCTCATGGCGCCGACCTCTCCAATTGTTTTCGCGGCCGCCAATGTACGCGCGCGCACAACGCTGCGCGAGCGCGGCGCGATCCTTGCCACAGCGGCGGTTGCGACGGCGCGCCCCGCCCTGGGGACCAGGGATGGGCCACCGCGTGCGCACGATCGTGGGGTCGAGCTCCGCCGTCTCCGACTCGACCACGCCGAGCTGTGCACGGGGGAGGCGGAGCGGGCGTGGCGTGCCGCCGCAGGCGCCGCGTCGTCCCGGTTTCTACCGGCTTCTCGCCCGGCTTTCTTGCCGGCCTCTCCCCCTCTTTGTCCTACGTCGTGTCCTACGTCATGCCGCTGGGGCGGATACGCGCGCGCGCGTATCCGGCCTCCCGCCGCCGCCGCGCACATTTGCGGGCGACGGCGGCCGAGCGGCCCGCCCGGCCCGAAGCCCCTTCGAGGAAAGCCGAACGACCCATGCACGCCCGCACCGATGCCGCGCACGCGCGCCTCGAGACCGGCCTGGCCCTGC
>JACQPS010000330.1 GCA_016207445.1 Gemmatimonadota bacterium
AGGCCGCGCAGCGGCGTCGCCTGCTTCGGCTCCGGTTTGATGATTCTCACGCCGGCGTCAACCAGCGCCTGCACGGCGCGCCGGCTGCGTTGGTCGGCGAAAAACGAGCGGATGCTCCTGCCAAGCACTGCCCCGGTACCGGCCACCGAGCGCAGCTCCTCCTCGCTGGCGTTCATGATCCGGTTCAGGGTGCCGAGGCTCGTGGCCAGGTCCCGGGCCGCGGCGGGCCCCACACCGGCGATCCCGAGCGCGGTCAGAAACCGGTGCAGCTCCACGCGCCGGCTCGCGTCGATGGCGCGCACCAGCTTCTCTGCCGAGACCTCGGCGAAGCGCGGCAGGGCCAGCAGGTCCTCCGGCCGGATGCGAAACAGGTGCGCGGCTTCGCGCACGACCCCGTGCTCGATAAGCGCGGTCACCGTCTCTTCGCCGAGCCCCTCGATATCGAAAGCCGCGCGGGAGCCGAAGTGAACGAGGCGCCCCTTGAGCTGTGCCGGGCAGGCAAAGCGGTTCGGGCAGACCGTGACCGGCCCGCGGTCCTGCACCGTCGCGTGGCACGCCGGACAACGTCTGGGCATGCGGAATCGGCGGCGCTGCGAGTGGCGCGCGTCGCGGAGCCGCTCCACGATCTCGGGAATGACATCGCCCGCGCGGTGCAGGCGCACGCGGTCGCCTCTGCGGACATCGAGGCGCCGCACCTGCTCGCGGTTGTGCAGCGTGGCGCGAGAAACCGTGACGCCGCCCACCTCCACGGGCCGGAGCAGCGCCACGGGCGTGAGCACGCCGGTGCGCCCCACCTGGATCACGATGTCTTCTACACGAGTCTCCTGCTGCCGCGGCTCGAACTTGTACGCGAGCGCCCAGCGCGGATGATGCGAGGTCACGCCCAGACGCTGCCGCGCGCGCAGGTCGTCCACCTTGATGACCACACCGTCGATCTCGTAATCCAGACGCTCGCGCTCCTCGAAGCGCTTCGTGTGGTAGTCGAGGATTTCGTCCAGTGTCGACGCCGTGGCCGCCGGTGCCACGGCGAGCAGGCCCCAGCCGCGCAGCGCCGCGAGCGCCTCGGAATCAGACGCGAGCTTCACACCGCCCGCCAGGATCTCGCACGCGAAGAACTCCAGCCGGCGCTGCGCCGTGATGCGCGGGTCGAGCTGGCGCAGCGAGCCGGCGGCGGCGTTGCGGGGATTCGCGAACGGCTCCTGGTCTCGAGCCAGGAGCTGCCGATTCAGCTCGTGGAAGGCGGACACCTTCATCATGACCTCGCCCCGGACCGACAGGAGCGAAGGGATCCCCCGCCCCGGTGCCGTTGCGTCCGAGCGTGGCCGCCCGGGGGCGGAGCGCCCCGACCTGCGAGCAGGGGCTGGCCGGTCGTTCCGGCTCAGGCGGAGCGGCACGGAGCGGATGGTCTTGATGTTGTCGAGGACGCCTTCGCCCCGCCGTCCATCGCCGCGCGTGGCGGCCCGCTTGAGGACACCGCGCTCATAGACCAGCTCCACCGAGGCGCCGTCCAGCTTGGGCTCGAGCAGGAACCGGGTGTCCTTGCCGACCATCCTCTGCACCCGCTCGCAAAATCGCTTGACGGCGCTCTGATCGCGCGTGGCCTCCAGGCTGAGCATGGCAGCGGCATGCACGACGGTGGGAAACCCGCGCCGGGGCTCGCCCGCCACCCGCTGCGTGGGCGAATCCGGCGTGACCAGCCGGGGGAAGCGCGCTTCCAGCTCGTGCAACTCATCCATGAGCCGGTCGTAGGCCTCGTCGGAGATCTCCGGCCGGTCTTTGACATAGTACAGGTAGTCGTGCCGGCGAATCTCCGAGCGCAGGGCCTCGATCCGCCGGGCGGCCGATTTCTGCGATGCGCGCCTCCTTCGGCGCGATTGCCTCACAGCAGCGCGTGCCACACGGTTCCCTGTGCGAAGGTTTCGGATCGCGGCTCCGCGACGGGCGGGCGGCCCAGCTCTTGCGCGCCGCGCGAGCGCTGCCGTTTCCTCCAACAGGATCGACGCATCATGGCCGCTCCGCAGCCGCTGCTGTCCGACAACGCCATGCGCGTGCTGAAGGCCCGCTACCTGCGCCGGGATGCCGAACGGCGAATTATAGAGACACCCGGCGAATTGTTCGAGCGCGTGGCGCGCGGCGTCGCGCACGCGGAGCTCCTGCTCGGCAACGCCCGTCAGGCCGCTCACTGGCAGGCCCGCTTCCAGGAGCTCCTCGCCACGCTGGACTTCTTGCCGAACAGCCCCACGCTGATGAACGCGGGCACGCCCATGGGCCAGCTCAGCGCCTGCTTCGTGCTGCCCGTGGAAGATTCCATCGAAGGGATCTTCGACGCGCTGAAGCAGATGGCGCTGGTGCAGCGCACCGGCGGCGGCACGGGCTTCTCCTTCTCGCGGCTGCGGCCGCGCGGCGCATCGGTGGGCGGCGGCGCAGGTCAAACGCCGGGGCCCGTTTCCTGCTTCCGCGTCTTCGACGCCGCGACCGAGCACATCAAGCTAGGCGGCCGGCGGCGGGGCGCAAACATGGCGGTGCTGCGCGTCGATCACCCGGATGTGCGCGAGTTCATCGCGGCCAAGCTGGACGGGTCCCTGCCGAACTTCAATATCTCGGTGGGCGTGACCGATGCCTTCATGCGGGCCGCCGCCGAGGACCAGCCGTTCGATCTCCTCGATCCGCGGACGGGACGCCGGGTGGATCGCACCGCGGCTCGCGCTCTGTTCACGGAAATTATCGAGGCGGCCTGGCAGACCGGAGACCCCGGGCTGCTCTTTCTCGATGCCGTGAACCGCACGCACCCGCTTCGGCACCGCGGCGAGATCGAGGGAACGAACCCGTGCGGCGAGGTGCCGCTGCTGCCTCACGAGTCGTGCAACCTCGGCTCCATCAACCTCGCCCACATGATCCGGGAGCAACGCGGTCGGGTCGAAGTAGACTGGGACAAGCTCCAGGCCACGACGTTCGCAGCCGTCAGGCTCCTGGATGACGTGGTGGAGGTGAACCGCTACCCGTCGCCCGAGATCGACGAGGGCAGCCGCGGCAGCCGCAAGATCGGCGTGGGCGTCATGGGCTTCGCGGAGCTGCTCGTCCGCCTGGGCATTCCCTACGACAGTGACGCGGCCGTGCGCGCAGCGGATGAGCTGATGCGCAAGATCGCCGAGGCCGCGCGGGAGGCCTCGCGCGAGCTGGCAGCGGAACGCGGCGTCTACCCGTTCTGGCAGGGCAGCCGGCACGATCAGGAGGGATTACGCGTCCGCAATGCAACGGTCACCGCGATCGCGCCCACGGGCACGATCAGCATCATCGCCGGCACGAGTGCCGGTATCGAGCCGCTGTTCGCGCTGGCGTACCGGCGCACCCACGTGCTGGGCGGTGAGACGCTCATGGAGGTGAATCCGCTGCTGCGGAACGAGCTGGAGCGCCGGCGCATCGATCCACGAGAGGTGATCGAGGCGGTCAAGCGAACCGGGCGTCTCCAGGAGGCCGAGGCGCCGGCTGAATTGCGGCGCCTGTTCGTCACGGCCCACGAGGTTCCGCCCGAGCGCCACCTCGAGATTCAGGCCGCGTTCCAGCGCCACGTCGACAACTCCGTCTCCAAGACCGTCAACCTGCCCGAATCCATAACGCCGGAGGAGATCGGGCAGATCTACCGGCGAGCCTGGGAGCTTGGGCTCAAGGGTGTGACCGTGTACCGCTACCACAGCAAGCCGGCGCAGGTGCTGGAGCTCGGTGTGGGCGAGGAGAGCTATCACTTCGAGCACGCCGCGCGCTGCGACCCGAGCGAGTGCCGGGTGTGAGCACCGCTTCGGGCGGGTAGCTGGTCAGATCGAGAACAGCCGCGCATCCCAAATGATCGCCACCGGCTGCTCCAGGCGAATGCGCGGCCAATCGGCGTGGTTGGGGTTGAGGAGCAGATGCCGACCATACGGCTTGGCCGTGACGGCGGGCACCGAAAGCACCGCCGTCCGAAGTTCCCTCAGCCATCCGTCGCCGTAGTCGCGGGCCGCGGCGGAACCCTCCACTTCCCACCCCGCGAGTTGTGTCTCGTCCACTACCTCGACGGGGACATCATCTGGAATGTGGGCGCGCGCACAGTGATGCGTGCCGGGCAGCTTTTGCCGCCTGCCAGCCTGCACCAGGACTTCCAGCAGGCAGCCGGCGAGGCAGCTGGACCCGTAGATCACGCGGCCCCCGGGGGAGTTCCACCGCCCGCCTTCCAGGTATGCCCCGAGCGTGTCGAACGCGTGCTTCGCCTTCGCGATGCGGTAGACCGTCAGCATCAGACCGGCAGACCGTATTCCAGTTTCATCAGCAGGTGCTCCACCCGGCGGGCACCGAGCTCCGTCTCCGCCAGCTCGAGGGGAGGTTTGCCGTTCAGCAGCGCGTGCGGCTCGTTCATGAACGCCCGCGCATCCTCCTCGTTCTCCCACACCTCTTCCGCAATCGCCATCAGCCGCGCGAGCCGCTCGACACGCTCGCTCTCGGTCACCTTCAGGCGAGTGCGCCGCGAGCGCGTCGCCCGCGGCACCAACCGGTCCTTCAATGCCGTCACCGCCCGCGAGTTCCCGGCGACACGGCGCGCCGTCTCTTCCAGAGCCTGCAGCGGCAGACCCCGCGCCACGACACCGTGCAGGTCGGCCAGGCTCTCCACCCGCTGGCCCAATACTTTTTCGCCCCCAAGAATTTCCGCCACTTTCGCCGCGTCGAAACCCATGTTCCCGCCCCCGCCTTGTTCACATGAACCAAAATTACGTCCATATGAGACAAAACGCACCCGGCTGCCGGCCGCGACGGATCCGCTGTCAGAGTCCTGAAAAGGCCGGGTTCTGCATCCGGTCCAGCGATCGGTACTGG
>JACQPS010000331.1 GCA_016207445.1 Gemmatimonadota bacterium
CAACACCCTCCTCAAAGCGCTCCCGGCCGTGGTGAGCAGCGTCCCGGCGCGCGAGATGTGGGCGCTCTCGCGCATGATCAGGGAGGACCAAGCGCTGGCCGCGCTCTTCGCTACGGGCGACGGCGCGGAGATCGCCGCCCGCGTGTGGGGCGACGAGCGCTTCGCCGCCTTCCGCGCCGCGCTCGAGCGCTACCTCGAGGCGTGGGGGTTCCGCTGCTCCGAGGAGCTCATGCTCACCACGCCGAGCTTCCAGGAGGACCCGGCGCCGCTCATGGACCTCCTCGGCGCCTACGCGGCCGCAGACGGCCCCCCGCCCGAAGAGGTCATGCGCCGGCAGGACGAGGAGCGCACCGCCGAAACCGCGCGCGTCCTCCGCCTGCTCTGCCGCCGGCGCCTGCACCCGCTCCTGCCGTTTGTCTCCTGCGCGCCCGCCGCGCGCGTCGCGCTGGCGTGGACGAAGGGCGCGATCGCCCGGCGCGAGCGCGCCCGCCTCAAGCAGGCGCTCCTCTACAGCCGCTGCCGCCGCCTCGCCCTCGCACTCGGCGACCGGCTCGCCGCGCGCGCCCTGCTCGAGCGGGCGGACGACGTCTTCTTCCTCACCATGGACGAGCTGGACGCGCTCGCCTCCGGGCGCGCGATGTTCCCCTACCACCTCCCTGCGCTCGTCGCGCTGCGGCGGGGCGAGCACGAGGAGCTGGGCCGGATGCGCCCGCCCGACACCTTCGTCCTGGGCGAGGGCGAGTACCTGGAGGCGGACGGGGCGGCTCCCGGCGCCGAGGCCGCGGCCCTGGAGGACGACGCGGCCGAGCTGCGCGGCGAAGGCGCGTGCGGCGGGCAGATGACGGCGCGCGCGGCGGTGCTCCGCGACATCTCGGAGGCCCGCGCCCTCGCCGCCGGAGACGTCCTGGTCACGCGCCAGACCGACCCCGGGTGGGGCCCCGTCTTCTTCCTGGTCCGCGGGCTGGTCATGGAGCGCGGCGGGATGCTGTCGCACGGCGCGATCATCGCGCGCGAGTTCGGGATCCCGTGCGTCGTCGGGGTGCGGGACGCGACGCGCCGGATCGCCTCGGGGCGGACGGTCACGGTGGACGGCGACCGCGGGCGCGTGCGGCTGGAGGAGTGAGGGCCGGATGATCGCCTTCCCCCGGGCCGGCACGGCGCCCCGAGAGAGCGGGCGAAGCCCGTATGCGACGTCGCTCCGCGCCTACGCCGCCGAGCGCTACCCGGCCCGCCTCTTCCTCCCGCTCGCGGGCTTCCTCGCCGCCGCGGCACTCGCGGGCGGCGGCGCCGCGGGAGCGCTCGACGTCGTCGCCGCCGCGCTCGCCTGGACGCTCGTCTTCCAGTTCCGGCTCTGGGACGACCTGGCCGACCGCGCGCGCGACCGCGCCGAGCACCCCGGGCGCGTCCTCGCGCGCTCGGAGCCGGCGCCGTTCGTCGCGCTCGCGGCGGCGCTCATCGTGCTGAACGGCGCGCTGGTCGCGTTCCGCGGCGGCCCGGCGCGCCTCGGCGTCTTCGCGCTCCTCTCCGCCCTCCTCCTCGCCTGGTACCGCCGGCGGCCGGCCGGGGCGGGGTGGGCGCTCTTCGGCGCGCACGTCGTGCTCGCCAAGTACGCGGCGATCGTCTACCTGGCGGCCCCCTCGGCGGCCGCGCCGTACCCGGGGCGGCTCGCGCTCGCCGCGCTCCAGGTCTTCCTGTGCTTCGCGGTCCACGAGATCCTGCACGACCGGCGGCTGGCGGCGGCGCCCGGCGCCACCGCCGCGCTCGCGCTCCAGATGGCGCTCCTGGCGCTCCTCCCGGCGCTCGCGTGGAGCACTCTCCGGGCCGGGCCGCTCTCCGCCGCCTACGGCGCGGCCGCGCTCGCCGCCGCCGCGGTGCTCGCCGCGCTCTTCCGCCGGCACCTCGCCGCGCGGCCGGCGGGGGGCGGCGCCGCCTACGCCGTCTTCGCCGTCACCTTCCCCCTTCTCTTCATCCTGTCGATCGGAGGTGTGCCATGACCACGGTCGCCACGCCCGCGCCCGGCGCCCGGATGGAGCCGCCGGATCCGTCGCTCTTCGAAGCCGTCGCCTGCTACGGTTGCGGCGACACGGCGGCGGACGAGTTCCTCACCGCCGAGGACGACCTCACCGGGAAGCCGGGCCGGTTCCGCTTCGTTACCTGCCGGACGTGCGGGCTCCGCTACCAGAGCCCGCGCATCGCCGTCGAGCACATCGGCGCCTACTACGACGACGAGTACATCGCGCACCGCAAGAAGAGCGACTGGGGCCTCCTCACCCGCTTCTTCGAGTACGTGATGGACCGCCACGACCGGGAGAAGGACCGGATCGTCCGCCGGTACGCGACGCTCGGGCCGGAGAGCGAGGTGCTCGACGTCGGGTGCGCGGTGGGGACCTACCTCGAGTACGTGCGCGCGCGCTACGGCGCGCGCGTCGCCGGCGTGGACTTCAAGGACCTTACGGGGCACCCGTCGCTCCGGCACGTCGAGTTCCACTGCGGGCTGTTCTACGAGCAGGAGCTCGGGGCGGACCGCTTCGACCTGGTCACGATGTGGCACTTCCTCGAGCACGACTACGATCCGCTGCGCACGCTCCGCACCGCGCGCCGCGTCATGAAGCCCGACGGCCGCCTGGTCATCGAGGTCCCGCGCCTCGATAGCTTGACTTTCCGCCTCTTCCGCGAGCGCTGGCCGGGGCTCCAGGCCCCGCAGCATACCGCGCTCTACGACCGCGCGGCGCTCGTCCGCATGGTCGAGAAGGCGGGGCTCGAGGTCGTCGACTACCTCCCCTACGGCGCCTTCCCCGCCTTCTTCTATCTCTTCGCGGGCGCCGGCTTCAAGCTCCTCAAGGGGAAAGGGCTCAACCTGTCGCGGGCGATCTACCCGTACTTCGTCGGCCAGCTCCTCTTCGCCCCGGTGCTGGCCTTCGAGAAGCAGCTCAACCTGGCGATGCAGACCGTGGTCTGCCGGAGGACGGCGTGAGCGGGCGCCAGGGACGCCATGCGCCGCGCGCGGAGCGCCTGCGCGTCGCCGTCCTCGTCGCCCTGAGCTTCCTCCTCATGACCGTCTGGGCGGTCGCCATGCTCGCCGCCGGCGCGCTCACGCTCTTCCGCGCGCGCCGCTTCTACTCCGAGGTGATGGCCAAGGCGCTCGGCCGCGCCGTCCTCGGCGTGTGGGGGATCCGCGTCGTCGTGCGGCAGGAGGAGCCGTTCCCGCGCACGCAGACCGTCTACATCTCGAACCACCCCTCGACGCTCGACCCCTTCGTGCTGATCGCGCTCGGCCTGCCGAGGACGCGCTTCTTCATGCGGGGCGGGTTGCGCAAGTTCGTCCCGCTCGCGGTTATCGGCCACGTCATGGGGATCTTCTGGACGGTGGAGCAGCAGTACCCGGAGCGGCGGATGCGCATCTTCCAGCGCGCCGACCGGATCCTCTGCCGCACGGGCGAGTCGGTCTACCTGAGCCCCGAGGGGATGCGCGTCACCACCAGCGAGATCGGCCACTTCAACAAGGGCGCCTTCCACCTCGCCACGAGTCTCGGCGCGCCGATCGTCCCGATGTACCTCGAGATCCCGCCGGAGACGAACCCGGGGAAGGGATACGCCACCCGCGCCGGGACGGTGACCGTCCACGTCCTCCCCGCGATCCCCACCGCCGCCTGGCGGGTCGAGGGCGTCGAGCGGAACGCCGCCGCCGTCCGCGACCAGTTCGTGCGCGTACACGCCGAACGGCGGGGCGGCGCGCCGCTCGTGGAGGCGACATGAGCGCCGCCTTCCGCTCCCTCGTGGACCTGCTCCGCTTCCGCGCCGGGGTGGAACCCCACGCGCGCGCCTACACCTTCCTGGTCAACGGCGAGACGGAGGGCGCGAGTCTCACCTACGGGGAGCTGGACGAGCGCGCCCGTGCCACCGCCGCGATGCTGCAGGAGAGCGGCGTGGCGCCCGGCGACCGCGCGCTCCTCCTCTACCCGCCCGGGCTCGACTTCATGTCCGCCTTCTTCGGCTCCCTCTACGCCGGCGCCGTCGCCGTCCCGGCGTACCCGCCGAACCCGCCCCACCCCTCGCGGGGGCTGCCGCGCCTCCTCGCCGTCCTGGGCGAGGCGGGCGTGCGCGTCGTCCTCTCGACCGAGGCGGTCGCCGCCGGCCTCCCGGCGCTCGCCCCGCACGCGCCCGAGCTGGCCGCGCTCCCCTGGCTCGCGACCGACCGCCTCGCGGCCGGCGCCGCCGACTCCTGGCGCGACCCGGGGATCGGACCCCGCGCGCTCGCCTTCCTCCAATTCACCTCCGGCTCCACCGCCTCGCCGCGCGGGGTCATGGTCGGCCACGGCAACCTCCTCCACAACCTCGCCTACGCCAACCACCTCGCGGAGAACGACGCCACGAGCGTCTCGCTGTCGTGGCTCCCCGTCATCCACGACATGGGACTCATCGAGGGGGTGCTCCAGCCGCTGTACGCCGGCTTCCCGGCGTACCTCATGGCGCCCAACTCTTTCCTCCAGCGGCCGCTCCGCTGGCTCCAGGCGATCTCGCGCTACCGCGTGACCAACAGCGGCGGACCGAACTTCGCCTACGACCTGTGCGTGCGGAAAGTCGCCCCGGAGCAGCGCGCGGCGCTCGACCTGAGCTCCTGGCGCATGGCCTTCAACGGCGCCGAGCCGATCCGCCGCGACACGCTCCGCGCCTTCCACGACGCATTCCGCGGCTGCGGCTTCCGCTGGAGCGCCTTCTACCCGGTCTACGGCCTCGCCGAGGCGACGCTCCTCGTGTCGAGCGGCGGGCGCGACTACGAGCCGGTCATCGCCGAGCTCGACGCCGGCGAGCTGGCGCGCGGCGTCGTCGCCCACCAAAACGGCGGGCGCACGGCCGCGCTCGTTGCCAGCGGCCGCCTCGGCTTCGGCACGCGCGTCGAGATCGTGGACCCCGCGACGCGCACGCGCGCCGCGCCCGGGCGGATCGGCGAGATCTGGATCGCCTCGCCGAGCGTCGCGCACGGCTACTGGGAGCGTCCAGAGGAGACCGAGCGGACCTTCCGCGCCTACCTGGCGGACACGGGCGAGGGGCCGTTCCTCCGGACGGGCGACCTCGGCTTCCTCGCCGACGGCGAGCTGTTCATCGCCGGGCGGCTCAAGGACGTCCTCATCGTGCGCGGCGCCAAGCACTTTCCCCAGGACATCGAGCTCGACGTCGAGCGCCGGCACCCGGCGATCCGCCCGGGGTGCTCCGCCGCCTTCTCCTGCGACGACGGCGAGGCCGAGCGCGTGGTGGTGGCGGCCGAGGTCGACCCGCGCGCGCTCCGGCGCGCGGCGCCGGCCGCGCTGGTCGAGGAGGTGGTCCTGGCGGTGCGCGAGGGCGTCGCCGCGGAGCACGGGATCCAGTTGCACGCGGTCGCGCTCCTCGGGCTCGGCGGCGTCCCCCGCACCTCGAGCGGGAAGGTCCGCCGCACCGCCTGCCGCGCGGCGTTCCTCGCCGGCACGCTCGACGAGGTCGCGCGCTGGTCAGTAAAAGACGGGTTCCTCTTCCGCACGGCGGGGCGGGAGACCACCGCGCGGGCGGCCGGATGAGCGGAGCGGCGGCCGGTCCGGGCACCCTCCACCCGCCCGCGCGCGACCCGGCGGCGCCCGCCGCCCTCGCGCTCCGCGCGCGCCTCGCCGCCCTCATCGCCGCGGAGCTCGGTGCACCCGCGGTGGCGATCGAGGCGGACGCCCCGCTCGAACGCTACGGCCTCGACTCCCTCGCCACCGTGGGGATCGTCGCCGCGGTCGAGGAGGAGTTCGGCGCCGAGCTACCGCCCTCGCTCCTCGCCCGCGGCCCGACCGTGGAGACGCTCGCCCGCTTCCTCGAGGGACGCCCCGGCGGAGATCCCGGCGAGGATCCGCACGCCGCGCGCGCCCGCATGCTTGCCGACGCCGTGCTCCCGGACGACGTCGCCCCCGCCGCCGCGGGGGGCGGGGCCCGGCCGCCCGCCGCGTCCCCGCCCGCCTCGCCCTTCCTCACCGGCGCCACCGGCTTCCTCGGCGCGTACCTCCTCCGCACGCTCCTCGGCGAGACCGGCGCGCGGGTGCACTGCCTGGTCCGCACGGGAAGCGGCGGCGACGGGCTCGCACGCATCCGCCGCAACCTGGAGCGCTACGGGATCTGGGAGGACGCCTTCGCCGAACGGATTCGCGTGGTGGACGGCGACCTCGCCGAGCCGCGCCTCGGCCTCGCGCCGCCGGCCTTCGCGGCGCTGGCGGAGGAGGCGGACGCGGTCTACCACGCCGCGGCCGCGGTCAACTGGGTCTACCCGTACGACGCCCTCCGCGCCGCGAACGTCGCTGGCACGCTGGAGCTGCTTCGCCTGTCCGGGCTCGCGCGCGCGAAGCCGTTCCACTTCGTCTCCAGCATGGCCGTCTGCTACTCGACCACCGGCCCGGGCCAGGTGGCCGAGGACGACGACATGCTCCCCCACCTGGCCGGGCTCCACCTCGGCTACGCGCAGAGCAAGTGCGTCGCCGAAGCGCTCGTCCGCCAGGCCGGCGCCCGCGGGCTCCCGGTCACGATTCACCGCCCCGCGCTCGTCGCCGGCGACAGCCGGAGCGGCGCCTCGAACACCGACGACATCGTCTCCGCGCTCCTCAAGGGGTGCATCCAGATGGGGTGCGCCCCCGACCTCGACTGGGTGATGGACTCCGTCCCGGTCGAGCACGCGGCGGAGGCGATCGTCCGCCTCTCCCTTTCCCCCGGCGCCGCGGGGCGCACCTTTCACCTGGCGAACCCGCGCGCGCGCCACTGGCGTGAGTGCGTCCTCTGGATGCGCCTCTACGGCTATCCGCTCCAGCTCCTCCCCTACCCGGAGTGGCTCGGGCGGCTCGAGCGCGAGAGCGCGCCCGATGGGCACGCGCTCCGCGCGCTCCGGCCGTTCTTTCTCGAGCGCCACGGCGCCGCCGGCGGGCTTACGCTCCCCGAGCTCTACGAGGACGGGCGGCGGAGCCGGGCGAGCTGCGACGCGTCCCGCCGCGCGCTCGCCGGCGCGGCGCTGCGCTGCCCGCCGCTCGACGCCGGCCTCCTCGACCGCTATTTCGCCTGGCTCGTCGGCGACGGCTTCCTTCCACGCCCGCCCGTGGCCGCTGCCGCCCCCCGGCCGGAAAGCCGGGTGCCGCCCCTCCCGGCGCTCTTCGAGGGCGTGCTCCGCCGCCGCCACAATGGCGCCGGCGTCCGCCTCCTCGCCGCGAGGCCCGCCCCGCTCGGCGGCGACAGCATCGTCGCTGAGCTGACCTCGTGGCGCTCCGGGCGCGACACCGGGCTCTTCCGCTACGCGCTCGCCTACCGCAGCGGCACCGGCGCCGATCGCCGGCTCGACGTCGTGGTCAAGGTCAAGCCGGCCGACCACGAGGTGGTGGAGGTGGGCGAGGAGGTCGCGCGGCTGTGCGACGACGCCATCGGCAGCGCCTACGCGCGCTTCCGCGACCGCGTCGGCTTCGCCGGCTGCCACCTGCGCGAGCTCGCCGTCTACGCGCAGGAGGACGAGCGCTTCCGCCGCCACGCGCCCGCGCTCCTCGCCGCGCACCGCGACGACGCCCGCCGCCAGTGGGTCCTCGTCCTCGAACACCTCTCGGACGTCACCCTCCTTGACGCGGCCGACGACGCGAGCGGCTGGCGCCGCCCGCACGTCGAGGCCGCGCTCCGCGGGATCGCCGAACTCCACGCTGTCTGGTACCGCCGTGAGCGCGAGCTCCTCGCCCAGCCGTGGCTCGGCCATGTGCACGATGCCGCCGGGATGGCGGAGATGACACCGCTCTGGCACGCGCTCGCCGAGCACGCCCGCCCGATCTTCGCCGGGTGGGCGGGCGCGGGGATCGGCGCCGTCCAGGCGCGGCTCATCGAGGGGATCGCGCGCTGGTGGCGCCCGCTCGAGGCGCTCCCGCGCACCCTCATCCACAACGACTTCAACCCGCGGAACGTCGCCCTCCGGGACGAGGGCGGCACGCTCCGCCTGTGCGCCTACGACTGGGAGCTCGCCACGCTCGGCGTACCCCAGCACGACCTGGCTGAGTTCCTCTGCTTCGTCCTCACGCCGGACGCGCGCGGCGAGGAGGTCGCCCACTACGTGGAGCTGCACCGCCGTGCGCTCGAGCGAACGGCGGGGACGCCGATCGACCCAGAGGCGTGGCGGCTCGGCTTCCGCGCCTCGCTCTACGACCTCCTGGTCAACCGCTTCGCCATGTACGCGCTCGTCGAGCGCTTCCGCCGGCAGCGCTTCCTGCCGCGCGTCGTACGCACCTGGTTCGCGCTCTACGCGCTCGACCCCCTGGAGGAGCTGGAATGAGCACCGGAACGATCCCGATCGCCTCCGCCGCGCGCTTCCTCCACGCGAGCAACCTCCTTACCTACCTGTCGCTCCTGGCAGGGCTCGGCGCCATCGCCGCCGCGCGCGGGGCCGGCGGCGCCCCCGCCGTGGGCGCGCTCCTCGCCCTCGCCGTCGTGGCCGACACCTTCGACGGCCGCTTCGCCCGCCTCTTCGCGCGCAGCGACACCCAGCGCTCCTTCGGCGTCCAGCTCGACAGCCTGAGCGACGCGCTCACCTTCGGCCTCGCCCCCGTCGTCGCGCTCGGCCTCCTCCTCCCCCCGCTGCCGACCGGCGCGCAGGCCGCGTGGTGGGGCGCCGGGTTCGTCTACGTGGTCGGCGCCGTCACGCGCCTCGGCTTCTACAACCTTGTGCACGAGGACGCGGCGGGATTCATCGGCCTCCCGACCCCCGTCGCCGCGCTCGTCTGGTCCTCGCTCCTCCTCGCGCCGCTCACCCCGGCCGTCTCGGCCGCGGCGCTCGTGGCGTGCGGCGCACTCATGGTCTCGCCGCTCCGCATCCCCCGCCCGCGCGGGGTCTGGCTGGTGGCTTTCGCCGCCTGGGCGCTCTCGCTCGCCGCGCTGCACGCGGCGGCGCTCGTCGCGCGTTGAGCGGGCGGAGCCCGGCGGCGGTGGCGGCCGCTCAGGCGCTGATCTTCGCGTACTGGCGCACGGCGAAAGCGAACACGGCAGCGGCGTAGACGACGAGGACGGAGAGGGTTCTCAGGATCGCCTCGAATCCTGCGCCATTGAGGAGTACCGCCCGCATGATCTCGATGAAGTGCTTGACCGGGCTGAGCTCCGCCACCCACTGTGCCCAGACGGGCATGCTCCGGATCGGGATGAAGAGCCCGCTCATGAGCAGGTAGACCATGACGATGAAGAAGGTGATGAACATAACCTGCTGCTGCGTCTCGACGAGCGTCGAGATCCAGAGCCCGAGCCCGAGGGCGGCGATGAGGTAGATGGCGGCCACGCCGAAGATCAGGAGCACGCTCCCCCGCATCGGGACATCGAACGCGAAGCGCGCCAGCGCGAGCCCCATCAGTGCCGTTGATCTGGCCAACAGCCGCCGAGCTCAGCAATACTGGCTCCTAGCCTTCAAGTAGCTCCGGTTTTCGTCGCGGACCGGACGGGACAGCTTCTCGAGGTGCTGGCGCCCCGCAGCATCATCGTCGAGGCTGTAGAGCGTCTTCTTGACGGGCGCGAGGCCGGCGGTTCGCGTGCCGTCACGGTGTTCCACCGTCCGGTGGTGCTTGAAAGAGGGAACATCGTTGGTCACGGTCTCGATGCGCAGAACGGAGCCGAATTTATCGTACATCTTGAGGGCAACCCGGTCCATCTGGTGGCGAATGCGGTTCCCTGGATGCGGGTGTTGAAGTCGTTGCCCACCTCGCCCAGGTATCGTGGATGCAGCTTCTTGCCAAGGAGGGTGGCGACGTGCTCCGCCTTGACGACACGAACGGCGGTGCGAGCGAGACGATCGTACACGGGAGCGAGGTGTTCGCGCCGGCGAAACACAATGTCCGTAGCGTACTCGATCTGCTTGATGCTCCAGTGGTAGCCGGCGTCGGACCCCTCAGCCGTCAAGACCCCTGTTTGGTACCGGCTACGCGGGGTTGTGCCCTCTGGGTAGCAACAGCACTGGCTGCTTCGTAAGTATATGGGCGCTTCGATCGGGTGGCGGGGAGTATCTCATACGGCGTGAACTCGATCGAGTTCGTGCGCGATCTGAGCGCCTGTCGAGTAATGCGGGCTAACGATCGGTTGCAGCAGTCACGCAGGTGAGGCTGGCGGACCTCCGCCCAACACGCGTGCAGCCGTACCTGAAGTACTCGCGCGCGGATGGGCGCGCTGCTGAACCGAACGGCGTTAGGCGGCACCACAGCCTCGGGGGTGGTCCATGCAGGAGCCAGAGAAACCTTCTCAGAGATTAAGTCTCGGCACTGCGGTCGGCATCTTTCTGGGTGTGGCCGCTCTCTGGGCGTTGACGCCTATCGTGCTCGCGGCGTTCATCGACACTCTCGAGCACCGCGGTCAGTTCGGTGATCTTTTTTGAAGCACCAATGCCCTCTTCTCGGGATTGGCATTTGCGGGTGTCGTTCTGGCGATCATCCTTCAAGGTCAAGAGCTAGGTCTCCAAATCAAGGAACTGGCGGAGACAAGCCACCATCTTCGTGAAGATTGCATCCCCCACCGGAGCCGGAGTTACGCTGGAGCCGGGGGGCACGGCTGAGCTCAACGAAGCGGGCACTTGGTCCATTACTTTTGCGATTTCTTCACAACTCCGTACCGGTTGGGCCGAAGACTCGGGCATCGTAGCCTTTCGGAATGACTTATCTCTCACCTTTCCTTCGCAATCTCCGGGCGAGAGCTGTGCCTGAGCGAGAATTCTCCCCTTGCTCAGCAGCATCGCCGGCCGCGGCACCGCAGATCACGGCGCCTAACTATGCGTGACCGCTGCGGCGGCCGTTGGCCGCCTTGCCGCGCCTGCGGCGCGGACACCCGGCTCACCTCGTTTCGGAGCTCCGCTCCTCAACTCGGCTTCGCCGGGCGTCGGTCACGCGGTTACGTTAGCCGCCCTTGGATCCGCCTTGACAGATGTTACCTTCGGTGGTAACATAATCTGTGGGCAAGATCCGGCGGGGCAATTATATCTTTCTGACTTGGAAGGGAGACCACAGCCCCAGACACGTTCATGTCTATCGTGATGGTAAGCTGGTGGTCAAATGGGATCTCGAGCACTGGAAGGCAATGAAAGGGAAGCCCACCGTAAAGATCCTGGAATTGATCGCGGAGCTGGAGGCGGAGGGCCTGCTATGAGGATCGAGCGTGTGATCGCGAACAATCGGCGCAGGGTTTTTGAAGTGCGCGCGGGTGGCCGCGTGCTCGGCTATCCCTATGCGCGCCTCCGCGTCAAGCCGACGGCTGAAGATCGGATCAAGGAAGTTTTCCCCGATGGAGAGTTGGGCTATGAGGCGCTTACGTATGTGCTCGAGAGCGGCAAGGGAGACACCGTCCATCTGGATGCTGTGCTGGAGTACAATGAGGATCCGGACCACCTGAGGGATCTGCTGCTTTATAAGCTCACGCTCGAGGCTCAGAAGCGCGTTGCCGAGAGCGGGCTGAGCAAGAGGGAGCTGATTCGACGCTTGGGTACATCAGCGAGCCAGCTTTATCGGCTGCTCGACCAGACCAACTATACGAAGTCGGTTGGTCAGATGCTGGCGCTTCTGCACATCCTGGGGTGTGACGTCGATTTGATTGTGAAGAAGCGCCGCAAGACCGCGTAGCGCGCGCACCCCTTGGGCTGCCCTACCCGGGTCCGCCACGACCAGAGGAGAGCCGTTTTGCGTGGAAGTCACTACGAAAAGTTCGCAAAGCTGTTCGATCATTCCATCGTTCGCCCGGACGCCACGCGCGAGGACGTGCGTCGCTTCGCCGAAACGGCCGCCGAGCTGAATGCCGCCACCCTTACCGTCCAGCCCCACTACGTCCGCTTTGCCGCAGAGCAGCTGAGAGGCTCCGGTGTCCTTGTAGGAACGGTCGTCGCCTTCCCGCACGGAAACGAAACACCATCGATGAAGGAGTCCCAGGCCAAGGCGGTTCTCGATCTCGGGGCAGAGGAGATCAACATGGTGATGAACATCCCTGCCCTCAAGAACGGGGAGAAGGACCTGTTCATGCGAGACATCGAGGGCGTGGTTCGAGCTGCAGAAGGGGTCATCGTCAAGGTCATCACAGAGAATTCTATCTGATACAGGAGGAGAAGCGGCGGGCCTGCGACTGGATCGCCCAGGCCGGCGCTCATTTCGTGAAGACCTCCACGGCTTACGCGCATGGTGGGGCCACGTTGGAGGACGTGCGACTCATGTACGAGATTGCGAAGGGGCGCCGCCGCGTGAAGGCCGCCGGCGGGATCCGTGAGCTGAGACAAGTGCTGGAGTACCTGAGAGCGGGGGCACGGCGTTTCGGCTCGACGCGGACGGAGCAATTCGTCCGGCCCTTTCGGGAGTTGCCCGACGATGAAAAGGCGGCCTTTGCCGAGTTCTTGGCCGCAACCTAGAGGAGCAAGGGGACTCGCCGAACGTGCCATGCGTTGGTACGCTACGCCGCCATCCACCTCAAGCTGCCCTGCCGCTCCCGGCTCTGCAGCCGGTCGTGCGCCTCGCTGTTGGGGACCGGCGGGAGCATCTCCCAGCGCATCTCGCCCGCCTCGCCGGTGAACGCGTAGTCCGCGCGGTAGACGGTTCCGTCATCACACACCACAATGATCTTCCCCCGGGACTCCACCGCGGCGACCGGCCTGGGCATAACGGCTCCTCCTCCCGACGGCTCCAAACACCTAACCGCAACTCACCGGCCAGCGCGCCCCAGCGCCGCCGCTTCGCCCGCTCCAGCCCGCGGCACTCCTCCGCGCCTCCGCGTCTCCGCGTGACTACCGCCGCCGCCTCACCCGCTCGATGCCACGCACCTCGAGGTAGGTCTCGCCCGCGCGCGGTGCGAGCATGGAGCCACGCACGGGCGAGGGATCGCTCGCCTGCCAGTCGCGCAAGAGCGAGTCCGAGAGCGGTCGCACGCGGCCGAAGAGCGAGACGACGTCGCCCGGAGACAGAGCCAGGTACGCGCCCAGCGCGGGCTCGATGCGGACGGGGTACGCTTCGCCCTTCGGCAGCTCGACCCAGAACAGGTGATGGCCCGAGCGGCTGCGCACCCGCACCCGCTCCAGCTTGATGCCGTGGCCGAGGTAGGCGCGCGGTGCGCGCGCGAAGGCTTCCAGGAAGCGCGCCTGCGGCGACGGCGTCGCCTCGGGCTCCTCCGGCTCCGGCGGGACCTCTGCTTCGTCCGCCGCCGCGAGCCACGCGCCTTCGGCGGCCTCGCCCACGTCGCCGTACGCAAAGAGCTCGCAGCCGGCGGCGCTCAGCGTATCGGGGCAGAACGCCCAGAGCGTGGTCAGTGAATCTTCGCTCAGCCAGGATGCGCGGTATTTGCTGAAGCGCGAGGCGGGGTCGTAGCTCTGGCTGCTCGGCCGCCCGTACGCAGACACGGCCGCGCGGAAGCGCCGGAAAGTCTGCGCCGAGTCGGCGCGCGCGAGCGGCCGCCGGATTCCGGTGAGAATTCCATAGGTCAGATACAGCGTGAAGTAACCCCGGTCGCCCGGCCGGAGCAGCGCGGGCTCGCACTCCTGCCGCGCTTCCAGCACCGCGCGGCAGCGCAGCACGATGCCGCGCCCCTCGCTGGCCGCGCGCAGCTCCGTGATGGGCGCGCGCAGCGTGAAGCCCGCGAGCGTGTCGAGGCGGGCGGTGCGTTCGGGTCCGGCGTCGCCGCGACAGGCCGGCAGGCAGAGCAGCGCGGCAAGCAGTAGAACGCGTGGGCGAGGCATGCCGCAGTGTGAACCGTGGCCGCCGCCGCCGTCAAGACGGCGTGGCGCAGAGGGTTGCGCGCGAGCAGCCGCGGCGCCATTCTCCCGTCCGCTTTCAACCCGATCCCGATCCCGATCCCGATCCCGAGCCCCCGCAGCGAGCGCCACGGAGACAAGACAATGCGACGACTGCCTGAAATCGTGCTGTGCGCGAGCCTCGCCCTCGCCGCCGCGACCTATCAGCCGCACGTTCCCGCGGGCGCCAAGCCCATCTGTGCGCCCGACAACGGCGGCATCACCCTGCCCGAAGACTTCTGTGCCGTGGTCGTGGCCGACCGCCTGGGGCGCGCGCGCCACCTGACCGTGGCGCCGAACGGAGACGTGTTCGTGGCGCTCGCGAACCGGCGTGAGGAGCGAGGCGGGATCGTGGCGCTGCGCGACACCACGGGCGACGGCGTGGCCGACGTCGTCACCCGCTTCGGCGAGAACGGCGGCACCGGCATCGCGTTGCGCGGCGCGAGCCTCTACTTCGGCCCGGACGACGCCGTGCTCCGCTACACGCTCCCCGGGGGCAGCCTCAGTCCATCCTCCGCGCCGGACACGCTGGTGTCCGGCCTGCCCGCGGACCGCAACCACCGCGCGAAGTCGCTCGCGCTCGGGACGGGCCGCGATCTCTTCGTCAACATCGGCTCGCCCACCAACTCCTGCCAGGTGCAGGACCGGCAGAACGAGGCGCCCGGGGTGGATCCGTGCCCGGACCTCGCAACGCGGGCCGGCATCTGGCGCTTCGACGCGGAGCGGAAGGGGCAGACGCAGGCGCAGGGCGAGCGCTTCGCCACCGGCACCCGCAACATCGTCGCGCTCACCTTCCACGACGGTCGCGTCTGGGGCGCGCAGCACGGGCGCGACCAGCTCTTCCAGAACTGGCCCGGACTGTTCGATGCGGCAGCGGGCGCGGAGAAGCCATCCGAGGAGTTCTTCCAGATCTCCCGGGGGGATGACTTCGGCTGGCCGTACTGCTACCACGATCCCGAGCGCGGACAGAAGGTGCTCGCGCCCGAGTACGGCGGCGATGGCGAGACGGTCGGACGCTGCGCGCAGAAGAAGGCGCCCCTCGTCGCCTTCCCCGCGCACTGGGCGCCCAACGCGCTTCTCTTTTACACGGGGAATGCGTTCCCGGCCGCCTACCGCGGCGGTGCCTTCATCGCGTTCCACGGCTCCTGGAACCGGGCGCCGCTCCCGCAGGGCGGCTACAGGGTCGTGTTCGTGCCGTTCCGGGATGGCCGGCCGAGCGCCGCCTGGTCCGTCTTCGCCGATGGCTTCGCGGGCGATAGCGTGCAGCCCGGCCTCGCCCGCCATCGCCCGACGGGCCTCGCGCAGGGGCCCGATGGCTCGCTCTATATCTCCGACGACGCCGGCGGCCGCATCTGGCGCGTGCTCTACAAGGGTCGCAGGCGCTAGTCGCTCGTTGACAACTACCCGACTCCTGGCGAACTTACGCCGTTTGCGCCAGCCCGGGGGCTCGCGCGCAGGACACAGTCGGAGAGAGACGCTCGTCGATGTTCGGCACGATCAAGGGCCGCCTCCTCATCATTGTCGCCGTCCTGGCCGTATCGGCCATCTATCTCTACCGCAACTACAGCGAGTGTGCGAAAAAGCCCGCGGGGGAGCGCGCGCTGTGCTCGCCGATCAAGCTGGGGCTGGATCTGCAGGGCGGCATGCATCTGGTGCTCGAGGTCTCCGACCCCGAGGGCACGCTCACACCGGAGACGCGGGCGGACGCGACGGACCGCGCGCTCAAGATCATCCGCACGCGCGTCGACGAGTTCGGCGTGGAAGAGCCGCTGATCCAGAAGGTCGGCGACGACCGCATCATCGTGGAGCTGGCAGGGATCCGCGACGAAGAGCGCGCGAAGGCGGTCATCCGGCAAACGGCGTTTCTCGAGTTCCAGCTCGTCACGGAAGGGCGAGAGCTACGCGAGGCGCTGCCGCGCATCGACCGCGCCATCGTGGCCGCGCTCGGCCCCGAGCTCGAGCGTGGCGCCGAGCCCGAGGCGCAGCAGCCGCGCGAGACCGTGCAGGAGCTGTTGTTCCGGCAGCAGCGGGACACTGCCGCAGCCGATACCGGCGCGGCTGCCGCCGCGGACACCGCGGCGCCGCCCAGCCGCCGACCCTTGACCGAGCTGCTGCTGGATGCGGGGGGCGCGGGCCAGTACCTGGTCTCCGCTCAGGACACCGACGTGGTGAATCGCTACCTCGCGCTGCCCGAGGTGCAGCGGCTGATCCCGCGCGGTCTCGACCTGCGCTGGGCCGCCGAGATGGAAGGGCGCGGCGCGCAGCTCTACCGGCGGCTGTACGTGCTGGAGGACCGCCCGTTCATGACGGGCGAGATGCTGGAGGACGCCAACGCCAGCCGGGATCCCCAGTTCAACGAGACGGTGGTCAACTTCGAGCTGAGCCGCCGCGGCGGCCGCATCTTCGACAAGGTCACCGCGCAGCACATAGGCGATCAGATCGCGATCGTGCTGGACCAGGAAGTCTACAGTGCCCCCGTGGTGCGCAGTCGCATCGGGGCGAGTGGCCGCATCGAGATGGGCCAGGCGTCCATGGACGAGGCCCAGGACCTCGCGCTGGTGCTGCGCGCGGGCGCGCTGCCCGCGCCGCTCGAGGTCATCGAGGAGCGCACGGTCGGCCCCTCGCTCGGCGCCGACTCGATAGAGCATGGTAAGTTCGCGGGGGTGCTCGGCGTACTGCTGGTCCTCTCGATCATGCTCGCCTACTACCGGCTCGCGGGGGTGCTCGCCACGCTCGCGCTGAGCGTCTACGTCGGCATCGTGCTGGGCGGACTGGCCGCCTTCAACGCCACCCTGACCGTGCCGGGCATCGCGGGGCTCGTGCTCTCGATCGGCATGGCCGTCGATGCGAACGTGCTCATCTTCGAGCGCATCCGCGAGGAGCTGGCCGCGGCGCGTGCCGTCCGTACCGCGGTGGACGAAGGCTTCCGCCACGCCATGTCCGCGATCATCGACTCCAACCTGACCACGCTGGCGACCGCGCTGATCCTGTTCTGGGTCGGGACGGGGCCGGTGCGCGGCTTCGCGGTGACGCTGTCCATTGGCATCGTGGCTTCGTTCTTCTCGGCCGTCTACGTGACGCGCACGCTCTTCCTGATCTACCTGGAACGGCGGCGCGCCGTCACCACGCTCAGCATCTGAGGAGCCGATCCTGGCATGCGCTTCTTCGCACACGCTCACTTCGACTTCATCGGCAACCGCTACAAGGCCTACGTGCTGAGCGCCGCCGCCATCGGCCTCGGCATCGCCTTCGCGCTGGCCTGGCAGCTCCAGCGCGGCTCCTGGCTGAATTACGGCGTCGACTTCACGGGCGGCACGCTCGTGCAGGTGCGCTTCGAGCAGCCCACCAGCGTGGGTGAGCTGCGCGGCGTGGTCGCCCCCGCGTTTCCCGGCAGCGAGATCACGCGCTTCGGCGGGGAGAACGAGTTCCTGGTGCGCGCGCCGGGCTTCGAGGGCGATGCCGCGAAGGTCTCGGACCAGGTCGTCGCGCGACTGCGCGGCGGCTTGCCCGGCCGCGAGTTCTCGGTCGCGCGCACGGAGGCGGTCGGGCCGAAGATCGGCGGCGAGCTCCAGCAGAAGGCCGTGCTCGCAATCATCTTCTCCTTCGCCGTTACCCTGATCTACCTTGCGCTCCGCTTCGAGTGGCGCTTCGGCGTGGCCGCCATCATCGCGACGCTGCACGACATCCTGATCACGCTCGGCCTGCTCGCGGCGCTCCAGCTCGAGGTCTCGCTGCCGACCGTGGCGGCCGTGCTCACCATCATCGGCTACTCGCTCAACGACACCATCATCGTGTTCGACCGGGTGCGGGAGAACCTGCACCGCACGGGTCGCCGCGAGGCGTTTTTCGATACCCTGAACCGATCCATCAACGAGACTCTGCCGCGCACCACGCTGACCGCCGGCACCACGCTGGCCGCGCTGCTCTCGCTCTTTCTGTTCGGTGGCGCGATCATCCGGGACTTCGCGCTGATCCTGATCGTCGGCATCGCGGTGGGAACGTTCTCGTCGATCTTCGTCGCCTCGCCCGCCCTGCTCGAGATCGAGAAGCGGTGGCCGCGGCCGACCAAGACGGGCAAGCCGCGTTCGGCCGCGAGCTCCGTGCGCACCGCTACCATGCCCGGGACCGCGCGCAAGCCTGCACGCGGCTGAGCTCCCGCCCACGTACTTGCACGAGGGGCCGCCACCGCTTATTAGGGGGCGGCCCTTTTTGCTTTCGCATGCGACCGACGCTCTTCGACTCGCATTGCCATCTGACCGACGAGCGCTTTGCCGGAGACGTCGCCGCCGTCATCGAGCGAGCCGTGCAGGGCGGCGTCGTCGGCATCGTCACCGTCGCATCGGACCCGGACGATGCGGAGCGGGCGTGCGAGCTCGCTCTACGCTTTCCCGCCGTGCGCGCGACCGCGGGCATCCATCCGCACGTGGCGGAGCGCGGCGATGCGGCGGGCTTCACGCGTATCGCCGAGCTCGCCCGGCGAAGCGAGGTGGTGGCACTGGGGGAGACCGGGCTGGATTACCACTACGAGCACGCTCCGCGAGAGGTGCAGTGTCGGGCGTTCGAGGGCCACGTCCAGCTCGCGCGCGCGACCGGGCTCCCGCTCGTCGTGCACTCGCGCGAGGCGGACGAGGACACCGCCGCCGTCGTCCGTGAAGCCGGCGCAGAGGTTCGGGGCGTGCTCCACTGCTTCGCGGGCGGCCGGAAGCTGCTGGAGGCGGGACTCGACTCCGGCTGGTACATCTCGTTCGCCGGCCTCGTGAGCTTTCGCACCTACGCCGACGCGGAGCTGGTGCGGGCGGTCCCGGCCGACCGGCTGCTGGCCGAGACGGACAGCCCGTACCTGGCGCCGGTCCCGCACCGGGGCAAGAGGAACGAGCCCGCCTTCGTGCGCTTCGTGGTGGAGACGCTGGCGCGCATCCGCGGCGAGCCGCTCGAACAGGTCGCCGCCGCCACGACCCGGAATGCCATGCGGCTGTACCGCCTTTGAGGCTGGCTGCAATCCAACAGGCCCGCACGTTATATTCCGAGCCCGAGCCCGATCCCGATCCCGAAACCTGATGCCCCGCCGCATCCATATCCTGCCGGACAGCCTGGCCAACCAGATCGCCGCGGGGGAAGTGGTCGAGCGTCCCGCCTCGGTGGTGAAGGAGCTGGTCGAGAATGCGCTGGACGCGGCGGCGACGCGCGTCGAGATCGCCGTTCAGAACGGGGGCAAGACGGAGATCCGCGTCTCCGACGACGGCTGCGGCATGAGCCGGGAAGACGCCGTGCTCGCCTTCGATCGGCACGCCACCAGCAAGATCTCGCGCGTCGAGGACCTGCACGCCGTGCGCACGTTCGGATTCCGCGGCGAGGCGCTGCCCTCGATCGCATCGGTCGCGCGCGTCGTGCTCGAGACGGCCGAGCCCGGCGAAGTGGGCACGCGCATCCGGGTCGCGGCCGGAC
>JACQPS010000064.1 GCA_016207445.1 Gemmatimonadota bacterium
CGACTCGATCACCATGACGGCGCTGGTGCCGGCGAACCGGTGGTACGGGCCGTACCTGTACGGCTCGCCGCCGGACACGAGCCGGCTCAAGCACGTGAAGATCGAGCACACGTGGTACGGCGTGTATGCGGTCAACCGGCATGCCGTGGCCGTGGACAGCTCGCGCATCCGGCAGTCGTACTACTACGGCGCGTACCTGGGGGCGCCGCATTCCCGCATCAGCCACTCGGTGGTGGATACCACCGCGCAGGCCGGCTATCAGGCGGTGTGGCTGGGGGACAGCACGACCTTCGAGGGCACGACGGTGCGCGGGAGCGCGAGTGACGGCGTCTACATCGGCGGCGACAGCGTGCGCATCGTGGGCGGCCTGATCGACGGGGCAGGCGAGATCGGGCTGCAGAGCCCGTACTACTACGGCACGGTCGTCGCGGGCGGGCAGCGGCCGCGCATCACGCGGGGCGCGAGCTACCCGGTGCGCGTGCCGATCCAGCTGCTGGCGGCGCTGGCGCCGAGCGTGGGCGATCAGGACAGCCTGCGCGGCAACGCGAAGGACACCATCGTGATCGTGGGCGGCACGCTCAAGCGGAACACCCAGACGGTTGCCTCTAACTTCCCGTGGCGGGTAGAGGGGTCGTTCTACGTTGATACCGGGGCCGTACTGACCGTGCAGCCGGCCGCCTCCCTCGCGTTCGCCAGCGGCATCTGGATGTATCTGCAAAGCGGGAAAATCTCGGCGATCGGCAAGGCGGACTCGACCATCAGGTTCACGGCGATCGATCCTGCGAACCGCTGGTACGGCCTGTACTTCTACGGCACTTCCTCCGACACCAGCCGCATCGCGCACGCCAAGCTCGAGTACACGTGGGACGGCGTCTACGCCAGCGGTCGCAACCCGGTGTCGGTGGAGAACAGCGTGATCCGACAGTCGTACTACTACGGCGCATATCTGCAAGCGCCTGGCTCTCGCATCAGCAGCTCGGCCGTCGATACCACGGTTGCAGCCGGCTACTACGCCGTGCTGCTCGGGGACAGCACGATCTTCCAGGCGACCACGGTGCGAGGCGCCGCGGGCTACGGGGTGTACATCAACGGCGACAGCGTGCGGGTGCTGGGCGGCACGATCGATGGGAGCGGCGACTACGGCCTGTACGTGCCGGGCGACTACAAGGCGGGGACCATCCAGCCGGTCGTGATCAAAGGCGGCAAGAGCTACCCGGCGCGGCTGCCGATCCGTTACGTGCCGCTCGTCGCGCCGACGGCAAGCGATCAGGACAGCCTGCTCGGCAACGCGAAGGACACGCTGGTCGTCGCGGGTGGAAGCTTGACGGGAGCGACGGCCACGGCGCGAGCGAGGCTGCCCTGGCGGATCGAAGCAAGTCCCGAGATCGATGCGTCCGCGACACTGGCGGCGGAAGCGGGCGCGTCCTTGAGCTTCGGCAGCGGCATCTCGCTGTATGTGCAAAACGGCGGCCGGTTGTCGCTGCTGGGCAAGGGCGCGGACAGCGCGGTCGTGCTGCGGGCCATCAGCGCAGCTTCGCCGTGGAACGGGATCCATCTCTACAACACGCCCAGCGATACGAGCCGCCTGGTGCGGGTGCGAATCGAGGACGCCCATTACGGCGTCTACGCGCAGCACGCCACGCACTTCGTTCGCATCGACAGCGCGGTGATCCGCCAGATCACCTACACCGGCGTCCGGCTGATGGCGCCCAGCTCGGTCCTGCGCTACTCCACCGTCGACACGACCGACACCAGCACCTGGCCCGCCGTGCGCGCAGAGGGCAGTACGAGCCTGTACTCGGTGCGGGTGCGGGGTGCGGCCGGCGTGGGCGTGGAAGTTCCGGCGCAGAGCGTGTCACTCAGCTACTGCGAGGTGACCGGCAGCGGCGGCGGCACGACGAGCACGGCGCACGGCGTACACGTGACCACGTCGAATCCCACCGGCGTGACCGTCAACAACTGCAATCTCTTTGGGAACGGCGGCAATGGCATTCACAACGTCAGCACCACCGTGACCATCGATGGCACGAACAACTGGTGGGGCAGCGCGAGCGGGCCGACGGATACGGCCGGCGGAGGGGACGGCGTGTCGGCGAACGTGAACTACACGCCGGTGCAATCCGGCCTCGTGACACTGCCGTACGTGCCGAAGTGATCGGCGGCGGGCCGCGGGCAGACAGGAACGGGCGTCTCCAGGGGCGCCCGTTTTCTTCAGCGTCGTCGGCGTCTTCTCGTGTGCCACGCGCTCACGGCGCCGCCGCGCCCCGCGTGTACACGATCCGACCCCGGATCACCGTGTGGTCCACCTTCACGTCCGGAATGCGCACGGGCTCGATCGCGAGCAGGTTCTCGGACAGAACCGCCAGGTCGGCGCGCTTCCCCACCTCGAGCGTTCCCAGCTCCTTCTCGAGGAAAGAGCCGTACGCGTTGGCGCTCGTGTAGGCGTGCAGCGCTTCCTCCACCGTGATCTTCTGCTGCGGCACCCAGCCGCCCGGGTTGGCGCCGTCGAGGGTGCGGCGGCTGACCGCGGCGTAGATGCCGAGGAGCGGATCGATGGGCGCGACCGTCCAGTCGCTTCCGAACATGAGACCCGCCTCGCTGTCCAGCAAAGACCGGAACGCGTACGTCCGCTGGATGCGCTCCTGGCCGATGCGCTTTTCGGCCCAGCGCCCGTCGTCGATGGCGTGGTAGGGCTGCATGGACGGGAGTACGCCGAGCTCGGCGAAGCGGCGGATCGC
>JACQPS010000339.1 GCA_016207445.1 Gemmatimonadota bacterium
ACCACGACGTCACCGTCCCGCTGCGGCAGTGCGCGTGCGCTCACGCGCGCCTCCGGAAAACCCCAGATCTCGTACAGCGTCTCGAGCCGCTCCTCGTCTCGCGGCAGCTCGGCGGGATCCAGGAACGCCTTCCGCTCTGCCCAGTCCCAGTCGGCGACGAGACAGGGGAGGAAGAAGAGCGGGGACTTGCACTTGCCGGGTCGCGTGGCGATGGCGCTCTGCAGCGCGGCGGGAGCGAGCGAGTGTGCCCCGGGAAAGCGGACAGCCTGGACCTCCGGGCCGCGCGATACGGCGGGCGGCTCCTGCGCGTACGCCCGCGCCGCCCCGGCGCACGCGAGCAGAACCGCGAGCGCCGCAACGCTGCGGCCGGGCAAAAAAACGCCCGCGGGTCGGGGACGCGGGGCTGTCCGCTTCATGCGGCGTGGTTGTCAGCAGGACTCGGGCCGCGGGGACGAGGATCTCACCGCCAAGGCCGCGGAGACCGCGAATTACGCTCGGTCTTTCCCGCCCAGCAGCCGATCCTCGACCTTCCGTTCCACGTCCGCGCGCTGACGCCGCGGCGGCACATCCTGCACGCGCTCGGCCTCCTCGCGCAGCTGCCTCATCAGCTTGGCCAACTGGCGGGGGTTCATCAAGGTGGCGAGATGCCCGACCAGACCGACCGCCAGCTTGGCCCGATCCGGGACGGTGAGCCGGTCCCGGATCTGGTGCATGATCTCGCGGATCGCGCCGTAGTTCGGGTTGATCGATTCGGTCGTGCGCGGCGGCTGCGTCATGGCGTCTCCTCGGCCGTGTACCCTTCCTCCATCACGGCGCCGACCAGTTGGCCGGGGCCGGTGCGGGCCTCGTCGTACTCCACCGCGGCCCGACCGGACTTCAGGTCCACGCGCGCGTTGCGCACGCCCTCCACGCCCTGGAGCGCGTTCGTGACCGCGCGCGCGCAGTGCTCGCAGTGCATGCCCTGGATCTTGAGGTTCAGCGTCGTCATGGTTCCCTGGCTCCTGGTCGTCCGAGTCAATGTACTGGTTGGGGCCCGTGCGGCAACGGGCTGGCCCGGGAGGTCAGTCGCGGCGCCCGAGCAGGAAGTACCAGTTCACCCACACGATGGCAGCCGCGCCCAGCAGCGTCACCACGATCTCGGCGGGCGTCACCGCTGCGCTCCTGGTTCTGGCGAACCGCCGGATTCCGTTTCGGCCATCACGCCACGCCGGGTTGGAAGCGACGGAGGCGGAGCGAGTTTCCGACCACGCTCACGGAGCTGAACGCCATGGCGGCGCTCGCGAGCACGGGCGAGAGAAGCACGCCAAAGAACGGGTAGAGCACGCCGGCCGCGATCGGGATCCCGAGCACGTTGTAGAAGAACGCCCAGAACAGATTCTGCCGGATGACGCGCATGGTCCTGCGAGAGAGCCGGATCGCGGTGACCACACCGTTCAGGTCCCCGCCGATCAGGGTCACATCCGATGCTTCCAGGGCGACGTCCGTGCCGGTCCCGATCGCGATGCCCACGTCCGCCTGCGCCAGTGCGGGCGCGTCGTTGATGCCGTCGCCCACCATGGCCACGACCTTCCGCTCCTCCCGCTGCAGCCGTCGCACCTCCAGCACCTTGTCCTGCGGCAGCACCTCCGCCCGCACGCGCTCGACCCCGACCTCGCGCGCGATCGCCTCCGCCGTCCGCCGGTGATCTCCTGTGAGCATGACGACGTCGAGTCCCAGCCCCTGGAGGCGCTCGATCGCGCGCCGGCTCGTCGGCTTCACCGGGTCGGCGATGCCGAGCAGGCCGGCGGGCCGGCCGTCCACGGCCACGTACACGGGCGTGCGGGCGTGTGCGGCGAGGCGCTCTGCCTGCGCGGCCAAGCCGCCCGCATCGACCCCCCGCTCGTCGAGCAGCGCGCGATTGCCGACGAGCACCTCGTGGCCGTCGACGACGGCCCGGGCACCGCGGCCACTGTAGGACTCGAACTCCCTCGGCTCCGGGAGGTCGATGTTGCGCTCATGGGCGGCCTCCACGATGGCAGCGCCCAGCGGGTGTTCCGAGACTCGCTCGACGGACGCCGCCAACCGGAGAACCTCAACAGAATTCCACCGCAGAGACGCAAAGGACGCAGAGTTGGGCGCAGCGTTTTCTTGCCCCGCCACAAGCTCGACGACGCGCGGCTTTCCCTCGGTAATGGTTCCGGTCTTGTCCAGCACCACGGTATCGATCCGCCGCGCCTGCTCCAGCGCTGCGCCGCCCTTGAACAGCACTCCGCGCTCGGCCCCCGCGCCCGTGCCCACCATGACCGCCGTCGGCGTCGCCAGTCCCATCGCGCACGGGCAGGCGATGATCAGCACGGTGACGAACGAGACGAGCCCGAACAGGAAGGCGGGCTCCGGACCGAAGTCGAACCAGACGACGAAGCTCACGATCGCGAGCGAGATCACGATCGGCACGAAGACGCCCGCGACCCTGTCCGCGAGCCGCTGCACCGGCGCCTTCGAGGCCTGCGCCTCCTCGACCAGCCGCACGACCTGGGCGAGGGCCGTATCCCGCCCCACCCGCGTGGCGCGGAACCGGAACGCGCCGCTGCCGTTGATGGTGCCGCCGATCACCTCCGCGCCCGGCGCCTTTTCCACCGGCAGCGATTCGCCCGTGAGCAGCGACTCGTCCACCGCGCTGTGCCCCTCGAGCACGACGCCGTCCACGGGCACGCGTTCGCCGGGCCGGACGACCACGACGTCGCCGACCGCGACGCGGTCGACCTCGATGTCCCGCTCCCGGCCCGTGCGCACGACGCGGGCCGTGCGAGGCTGCAGCCGGATCAGCGCGCGGATCGCATCGGAGGCCCGGCCCTTCGCTCGTGCCTCCAGCATCTTTCCCAGCAGGATCAGCGCGATGATGACGGCGACGGCCTCGTAGTAGACATCGGCGGCCAGACCGGCGCGCGTAAACACCGCAGGCGCTACCGTCGCCACCATGCTGTAGAGATAGGCGGCGCCCGTGCCCACTGCGATCAGCGTGTTCATATCGGCCGTGCGGTGCAGCAGGCCGCTCCACGCGCCCCTGTAAAACTGCCGGCCGGCCCAGAGCACGACCGGGGTCGTCAGCGCCAGCAGCGTCCAGCGAAGCAGATCCGCGTCCACGCGGTAGAGCCAGGGCGCAACGATCGCGAGGCCGATCGAGACGGGCTCGAGCAGGCGCTGGAACAGGTCCGCGCCGCTCGCCGCCGTCTCCGTCATCATGAGCGGCATCGACACGACCATCGCGATCGCGCCCACCGCGAGCGAGAACCAGAAGCGGGCCCGCAGGCGCCGGACCTCTCGCTCACGCGCCGCCTGCTCCCGCTCCGCCGGGTCCGCCGCCGCCACCGGCTCCGCCAGGCGGTACCCGGCGCGGTCCACCGCCCGCGCGAGCTCCTCGATCGGCGTCGCCTCCGGGAGGTACTCGACCCGCGCCTGCTGCGTGGCGATGTTCGCGACTGCGCGCAACACGCCCGGGACCCGCTGCAGCTCGCGCTCGACCGGCTCCCCGGAAGCGGCCCACTCCAGCCCCGCGATCTGGAGGACGACCTCGGCCAGGCGTGCGTCGTAGCCGGTGTCCCGGATCAACCGGACCAGCCCGGGGAGGCCGGTGGCGCCCGGGTCGTAGAGGACCGTCGCACGCTCGCTGCCGAAGTTCACCGCCGCCTCGCGTACGCCCGGCGCCCTCTGCAGGTTCTTCTGAATGCGCGCCGCGCACGCCGCGCAGCTCATCCCCGCGATCGGGATGGTGAGACGCGCAGACTCGCCGCTCGGCCTCGGCGCCGGTCGTGCGGATGATGGCGAGGCGTCCACCT
>JACQPS010000340.1 GCA_016207445.1 Gemmatimonadota bacterium
CCTGATGGATGACGATGAACAGGATCTCGTCGTGCTCGACCGGCTCCGACTGCGGCTGCTGCAGCGAGAGCAGCTCGGGCACCTTCAGGTACGAGGCGTAATTGAGAGGCGAAGGGTCCATGGTTTCACGTAAACCTCGGCGTGTACCGATTCAACGACGAGTACTGATTCGGCCAGCGATAGCTGTAGCCCATCTCGTACGCCGCGTGCCGCGTCCAGTACGGGTCCCACAGGTGCGCGCGCGCGAGCAGGCACAGGTCGGCGCGCCCCGCGGCCAGGATCGTGTTCACATCGGTATACGACGAGATGTTCCCGACCGCCATGGTGGGGATCCCCGCCTCGTGGCGGATGCGGTCGCTGAACGGCGTCTGGAACAGCCGCCCGTACGCCGGCCGCTGCTCGGCCACCGTCTGCCCCGCCGACACATCGATGATGTCGACGCCGTGCGCTTTGAAGCCCCGGGCGATCTCGACCGCCTCGGCCGAGTCGACGCCACCCGGCAGCCAGTCCACGGCCGAGATGCGCACGGACATCGGCTTGTGCTGCGGCCAGGCCGCGCGCACGCGGTCGAACACCTCGAGCGGGTAGCGCATGCGGTTCTCGAGCGAGCCGCCGTACTCGTCCGTGCGCCGGTTCGTGAGCGGCGACACGAAGCTGGCCAGGAGGTACCCGTGCGCACAGTGCAGCTCGAGCCAGTCGAAGCCCGCCTCCTCCGCCATGTGCGCCGCGCGGACGTAGTCCGCCTTCACGGCCTCCATGTCCTGGCCGCTCATCTCGCGCGGCACCGGGCTGTGCGGGTAGTACGCGATCGCCGACGCGGACAGGATCGGCCAGCCGCCCTCCTCCAGCGGCTCGTTGTCCCCCTCCCAGATCAGCTTCGTCGACGCCTTGCGCCCCGCGTGCCCGAGCTGGATGCCGATCTTCGCCTCCGTCCAGCGGTGCACGAAGTCCACGACCCGCTTCCAGGCGCGGACGTGCTCCTCCTTGTACAGCCCCGCGCACCCGGGCGAGATGCGCGCCTCCCGGCTCACATCGGTCATCTCGGCCATGACCAGCGCGGCGCCGCCGATGGCGCGGCTGCCCAGGTGCACGATGTGCCAGTCGCCCACCGTGCCGTCCTCGGCCGTGTACTGGCACATGGGCGAGACGACCACGCGGTTGTGCAGGACGAGGTCCCGGATCTTGAACGGCGTAAAAAGCGGGGGAACTACGGGCGCGGGCGTGGGCGCGCGCGCGGGCGCGGGCACTGCGGGCGCGGGTGTCGGCGCTGGCACCGCCGGCGTGGGGCCTGCCGATACACCGCTCTGCTTCGCCGCCCGCTCCGCGAACCAGCAGTCGACGCGCTCGACGAAGGCCGCATCGCGCATCTCCAGGTTCGCGTGGGTGAGCCGCAGGCTGCGCGTGAGCAGCGAGAACGCGAACTGGAGCGGGTGCATGCTCATGTACCGCTCCGTGTCCTCGAACCAGGAGAGCGAAACCTGCGCCGCGCGTTGCAGGCTCTCGACCGGCGGGCGGCGCGCGGCCTCGAAGGCGACGAGGGCGGCGGCCACGTCGTCGCCCTGCTCGAGCGCGCCGGCCAGCGCGATCGCGTCCTCCATGGCCAGCTTGGTGCCCGAGCCGATGGAGAAATGCACCGTGTGCGCCGCGTCGCCCAGCAGCACGACGTTGCCGTGGTGCCAGCACTCGTTGCGCACGGTCGCGAACTGCCGCCAGAGCGAGCGGTTCTCGAGCAGTCGGTGCCCCTCCAGCTCGTCCGCGAACAGCCGCTCGCAGAACCCGATCGTGTCCTCCTCGGTCGCGTGCTCGAGCCCCGCCGCGCGCCACGTCTGCTCCGTGGCCTCGACGATGAACGTGGCGCAGCCGCCCTCGTACTGGTAGGCATGCACACGCCAGAGCCCGTGCTCATCATACTTGAAGTAGAAGGTGAAGGCGGGGAACGGCCTGGTGCTGCCGAGCCAGACGAAGCGGTTGGGGCGGACGTCGATCGTGGGGCGGAACACGTCCGGATACCAGCCGCGCACGGTGCTGTTGAAGCCGTCCGCGCCCAGGATGAGGTCCGCGCCGCGCAGCATCTCGGGGCCGCTCACCTCGCAGTTGAAGCGCAGTTCGACGCCGAGAGAGCGCGCGCGGGCCGCGAGGATCTCGAGCAGCGCGCGGCGCGACAGCCCGCTGAAGCCGTGGCCCGTCGAGCGCAGCACCTGCCCCTGGTGGTGGATGTCGATGTCGTTCCAGCGGGCGAAGCGCTGCGCCATCACGGCGAACGTCTCGGGCTCCGCCTCGGCCAGGTTGTGCCCGGTCGCATCCGAGAAGACCACGCCGAAGCCGAAGGGGTCGTCCAGCCGGTTGCGCTCGAAGATCGTGATCTCGTGGCGCGGGTCGGCCCGCTTCATCAGGATCGAGAAGAAAAGCCCCGCGGGCCCGCCGCCGACGACGGCGATCTTCATCCGGCGCCTCCCCGCCCCGCCGCCGCCCCGCCGGGCTCTGACGCGGGCTCGGGCTCGCGCTCGGGCTCGGGCTCGGAGGTGGCCGGGCCTGCGGCTTTGGCCTCGCGGACCAATGAGCTGGCAATAACGAGGTGCTGGATCTCGGTCGTGCCTTCGTAAATGCGGAGTGCTCGGACCGAGCGGTAGAGGCGGTCTACGGGGTGGTCCGCCAGCACGCCGCGGCCACCCAGAATCTGCACCGCATCATCCACGATGCGCTGGGCGGCCTCGGTGGCGAACGCCTTCGCCATGGCGGCCTCGAGCGTGATGCGCTCCGCGCCGCGGTCCTTCTCCCAGGCCGCGCGGTAGACGAGCAGTCTCGCCGCATCCAGGTCCGTGGCCATGCGCGCCAGCTTCTCCTGGACCAGCTCGAACTCTGCGAGCGGCTGGCCGAACTGGCGGCGCGTGGTGGCGTGGGCCAGCGCCTCGGCGAGCGCGCGCGCGGCCATGCCGCACGCCGCCGCGGCCACGGACGGACGTACCCGGTCGAGCGTGGCCATGCCCAGCCTGAAGCCGGCGCCCTCGTCGCCCAGACGAGAACGGGCAGGCACACGGCAGTCCTCGAACGCGATCTCGCCCAGCGGGTGCGGCGCGCTCAGCACCTGCGGGCGCACGAAGCGCAGGCCGGGCGCGTCGGCAGGCACGACGAAGCAGGTGATGCCGCGGTTGCCGGCCGCCGCGTCCGTGGCCGCGAAGACCGTGTAGAAATCAGCGATGCCGGCGTTCGAGATGAGGGTCTTGACCCCGGTCAGCACGTAATGGCCGCCGTCGCGGCGGGCACGCGTCTGCAGCGCCGCCACGTCGCTCCCCGCCTCGGGCTCCGTCATCGCGAACGCGGCCATGGCTTCGCCGCGCAGCGCGGGCGCGGCCCAGCGGTCGCGCAACTCGGCGCTGCCGGCGAGGAGGAGCGGCGTGGTGCCGAGCGCTTGCAGCGCGCACACCGCATCGGCCAGCGGCGACGCGGCCGCGAGCGCCTCGCGCGTGAGACACAGCCCGCGCAGATCCTGCTTCGCGATCGGTTCGAGCAGGTTGCCCTGGCCGAGCAGGCGGAGGAGCTCGCGCGCCTGGCGGCGCGCGGCGTCGTCATCGGTAGGAGCGGGGAGCGGCGCGATGGCGCGGTCACAGAAGGCGGAGAGTCGAGTCGCGAGCTCGACGTGGGCGTCATCCAGGAAGGCGCGCACGGCGCGCGGCTCGGGCATGCGGCACTGCCTCAGGTGAAGCGCGGCTCGCGTTTCGCGAGGAACGC
>JACQPS010000333.1 GCA_016207445.1 Gemmatimonadota bacterium
CGTACATCCAGGCGCGCACGGAGGCGGAGGCGGCGATCCGTGCCAGCGGGATTGCCGCCACCATCCTGCGCCCCTGGTACGTGCTGGGGCCGGGGCGGCGCTGGCCTCTCGTCCTGGTTCCCCTCTACAAGTTGTTCGAGCTGTTCCCGCCCACGCGTGCGGGTGCGCGGCGCCTGGGGCTGGTCACCATCCAGCAGGTGGTCGCCGCGCTCGCGCAGGCGGTCGAACGGCCGCCGCAGGACGTCCGATTCGTGGAGGTTCCGGAATTGAGAAATTTCTGAAGGAGCAAAATAGGCGGCAGCTGGCGCCGATGGGGACGATCCTCGCGGCCGAAAGCGGATCGAGAATGGGCGCGGCGGATCTCAGAGCAGGGCGAGCGCCACCACGTCTCGGCGCGTGTACACGTTCGGCCAGGGCACGGGGATGCGTTGCCAGCCGCGCCCGCAATCGGTGGAGCGGTACACTCCTCGGTTGTTGGCGGCCCAGAATTCGGCAGCGGTCGCGAGCAGAACACTCACCGTGGTTCCCTGATTGTCGGGCAGCCCCGCGCGGACTTCGCGCCACTGGTCGCCCGCGGTTTTGCGGTACACGGCCGATTCCGCCGCGGACGGCACGTAGGCCGCGCGCGGCCCCGGTGCGGCGGAGACCAGGACCGTGTCCGGGTCGGCAGGGTCCACGGCGACGCTGAAGAGGTAGCCGTGCCGGAGGCCGGCCATGGGCCGGCGCCAGCTGGCGCCGGCGTCGTCGCTCTCGAAGTATCCGTCCCCGGCGGCCGCGTAGAGGCGGCCGGGCGCGGCCGCATGCGTCGCCAGCGTGTGCGTGTCCAAGGGGCCGCCGGGAACGCGGTCGAGCCAGGTGCGGCCGTAGTCCTGACTGCGCACGAGCGCGCCCGCCTCGATGCACACGAAGATCCGGCCCGGCCGGTGCGGATCCGGCTCGAGCCAGCGGACGTGGTGCGTTTCGGGGCGCGGGGGAAAGCTCCAGGTCGGTGCCGACCGCAGCGTGTTCAGGCCCTCGAGAGCATCCCAATGAGCGCCGCGATCCTCGGATCGATAGACGGCGCTGGGCTCCGTTCCCAGGTAGACGACGCCGTGGCCGCCGCGCGCCTCGGCGGCGGCCACCGCCACGGCCGTGATCCGCGGCTCGCGCACTCCGGATCCGGCCGGACCCCAGGTTCGACCGGCGTCATCGCTCAGCCACAGCCCGTGGTCCGCGGTGCCACAATACACGCGCGCCGGGTTCAGCGGGTCGACCGCCAGGCACTTCGGCCGTTTGCCTTCCAGCCTTTCCGCTGCGGTCCAGCTGCCATGGCCCGAGCGCGCAACGACCAGGACGTCGCGCAACGCGATCAGCAGCGTCTCGGCGCCAAGCGCCATCGAAAGCTTATCCCGATCAGGTCACTTCCAGCGCGACGTCCAGCGCCGGCGCGCTGTGCGTGAGCCAGCCGAGCGAGATGACGTGCACGCCGGTGGCCGCGACCTGCGCCACGTCCTCCAGCGTGATGCCTCCGGACGCCTCGAGCAGCACCTTCCCCTCCGCCAGCCGCACCGCCTCCCGCAGCTCCGCGACCCCGAAGTTGTCCAGCAGCACCGCATCGACCCCGAGTGCCGCGGCTTGCCGCAGCTGCTCGAGCGAGTCCACCTCGACCTCGATCTTGACCATGTGCCCCACGCGCAGCCGCACACGTTCCACCGCGGCGGCGAGCGAGCCGGCCAGGCGGAGGTGGTTGTCCTTGATGAGGACGCCGTCGTCCAGGCCGAAGCGGTGATTCGCGCCGCCCCCCAGCCGGACCGCGTACTTCTCCAGGGCGCGCAGCCCCGGCGTGGTCTTGCGCGTGCACGCGATGCGCGCGCGTGTGCCCTGAACGGCCGCCACGGCACGCGCGGTCGCGGTCGCGATCCCGCAGAGCCGGCCCAGGAAGTTCAGCGCCGTGCGCTCGGCGGCGAGGATCGGTCGGGCCGGCCCGCGCAGCCGGGCGAGGGTCGTGCCGGGCGCGACGTCGCACCCCTCGGAGGTGCACGCCTCGAACGCGACCGTGGCGTCCAGCAGCCGGAACGCGGCGGCGGCCACGGGAAGACCGGCCACGCGGCCGGCCTCGCGCACCACGATGCGAGCCTCCACGTGTCGATCCGCGATGAGCGCGTCGGTGGTGAGGTCGCCGGCACGGCCGAGGTCTTCGCGCAGCGCCCGGCGCACGAGCGCCTCGTAGGTCAGCGGAAAGGGCGGTGGGATGGCGCTCACCGTGCCGGGTTCCGCCGCACCGCCAGCATGCGCTCGACCGCGGTGCGCGCTCGGACCGCGATGTCCGGCGGGACTTCGACCGCGTGCCGCATCGTCTCGAGCGACTCGAGGATCTTGGGCAGCGTGATGCGCTTCATGTGCGGGCAGAGCGCGCACGGACGGATGAACTCGAGCTCCGGGTACTCCGCGGCCACGTTGTCGCTCATCGAGCACTCGGTCACCATGACCACGCGCGCAGGGCGGGCCTGGCCCACGTAGCGGATCATTCCCGAGGTCGAGCCGACGTAGTCAGCCTCGGCCAGCACGTCCGGCGGGCACTCGGGGTGGGCCAGGATCTGGATGCCGGGATACTGTTCGCGGTAGGCGCGCAGGTCCTGCGCGCGGAAGCGCTCGTGCACGATGCAGTGTCCCTGCCAGAGGATCACCTCCACCTGCGTCTGCGAGGCCACCCACCGCCCCAGGTACTCGTCCGGCAGGAAGATGACGCGGTCCGTGCCGAGCGATTCCACCACCTCGACGGCGTTGCCGGACGTGCAGCAGATGTCCGACTCGGCTTTCACGGCGGCCGACGTGTTCACGTAGGTGACGACCGGCACGCCCGGGTAACGCTCCCGCAGGAGCCGCACGTCCGCCGCCGTGAGCGACTCGGCCAGCGAGCAGCCGGCCTCCAGGTCCGGGATCAGCACCGTCTTTTCGGGGTTGAGCAGCTTGGCCGTCTCGGCCATGAAGTGGACGCCGCACAGCACGATCACATCGGCGTCTGTGCGCGTGGCCGCGCGGGCGAGCGCGAGGGAATCGCCCGTGATGTCGGCCACGCCGTGGAAGATCTCCGGCGTCTGATAGTTGTGCGCGAGAATGACCGCGCCGCGCTCCCGCTTCAGGCGCTGGATCGCGTCGATATACGGGGCGTGCACCGGCCATTCCTCGGGCAGGATCACGTCCCGCACTTTCCGGTAGACCGATGCCGTGCTGCGGGCGATCTCCGGCGTGTACGGCAGCAGCCGGACCCGATCGAGCTGGGTTGCCATTCCTCCCACCCATCCAGAGCGACGCCCCGAACTTACTAGCTGTTTGTACAACGGATGGCAAGCCGCGGTCCACGGCTTCGGCCGCACGGCGCGGCGGCTTCGCCAGGCCAGGTCGTGTCCGGTTGCCCCACCGTCCCTCGCGGGCCCATATTCGGGCCACATCCCGGGAGAACGGAAGATGCCGAAGTTCGACACGGCGCTGCGAGAATACGTGCTCCAGCGCATCGCGGAATTGGGGCAGGTCGACATCGTGGTCGGCATCCCCACCCACAACAACGAGGAGACGATCGTGGGCGTGCTCACGAACGTCTACCGCGGGCTGGAGCAGTACTATCCCGACCGGCGCGCGATCGTGTTCGTCTCCGATGGCGGCTCGCTGGATTACACGCGGGAGCTCGCGCAGAAGACCAAATCGGCCGTCGTGCCCAAGGTCGTGGCGATCTACCGCGGCCTGGCCGGCAAGGGCAGCTCGCTGCGCGCGGTGTTCCAGGCGGCGGAGCGACTGGGCGCGCAGGCCGTGGCCGTGGTGGACGCGGACCTGCGCAGCATCATGCCCGAATGGATGCAGTCGCTGCTCGGCCCGGTGCTGAACGACGGCTACGACTTCGTCAGCCCGTACTACGCCCGCGACAAGTACGATGCGACCATCACAAACCACATCGCGTACTCCTTCACGCGGGCGCTGTATGGCAAGCGGGTGCGCCAGCCGATCGGCGGCGACTTCGGCTTCTCGCGCCGCATGGTGCAGTCGATCACGCACCAGGAGGTCTGGGAGAGCGACGTCGCCAAGTTC
>JACQPS010000334.1 GCA_016207445.1 Gemmatimonadota bacterium
ACCTGGTCGGGATCGCTCAGGCAGTCGAAGGAGCGGCGGGTGTGCAGGTGCATGTCTACCGTGATGGTGCGATCGCCTGCCATACCTCCTCCGCCCGAGCCGCGAGCTGCTCGAGAGTGCCGTCATTCTGGATGACGTAGTCCGCGCGCGCGCGTTTCTCTGCGGCCGGCATTTGCGCCTGCAGCATGGCGCGGGCCTCCGGCTCGGAGAGGTTGCGTGCGCGCATGAGCCGGCGCAAGCGGAGCTCGGCTGGCGCGTCCACGAGCACGAGCACATCGAAATCCCGCTCGAGCCCGACCTCGAACAGCAGGGGGATGTCGTGGACGACGACGCGGGCGCCGGCCGCGCGGGCGCACCGCTCCTCCTCGGCCCGCAACCTTCCGACCTCGGGGTGCACGATCGCCTCGAGACGGCGGCGGGCCTCGGCGTCGCCGAAGGCGATGCGGCGCATGGCTGCGCGATCGAGCTCGCCCGCGGCGTCGAGCAGCTGCGGGCCGAACTCGTGAACGATGCGCGCCAGCGCCTGGCTGCCCGGCGCGACCGCGCGCCGGGCCAGCTCGTCGGCGTCGATGAGCCAGGCGCCCTTGCCGGCCCAGAGGCGCGCGACCGTCGACTTGCCGCTGGCGATGTTGCCCGTGAGCCCGACCCGCAGCATGCGCCGCCCGCTAGGGTGCCAGGGGGCGGCGGCGCCGCCACCAGAGGACGAACGCGACGAGCACGAGCAGCGCGATCACGATCGCGCTGGCGGCGCCGAGCGCACGGGCGACCGCGTCCCAGCTTTCCCCGGCGGCGTAGCCCAGCAGCACGGAGCCGCCGGCCCAGCCGAGCACGCCCAGCAGGTCGTAGAAGAGGAAGCGCGGGTACGGCATGCGGCTCATGCCCGCGAACCAGGGCATGAGCGTGCGCACGAAGGCAGTGAAGCGGGCCAGCGTGACCGCGACGGCGGAGCGGCGCCGGAACAGATCGGCGGCGGAGCCCTCGTAGCGGCCCCACAGCCGCCCGAACCAGCCGCCGCGCGCGGCCATACGCCGGCCGCCGTGGCGCCCGAGCAGGTAGCCGGTCTGGTCCCCGGTCAGCCCGCCGAAGAACGCGCCGGCCAGAACCTGCTCGACCGGGAACATGCCGCGCTCGGCCAGGAAGGCGGCGAGCAGCACGGTCGCCTCCGCCGGGATCGCCAGGCCGATGAAGAACGCGGTCTCCGTAGCCGCGACGGCGAAGACGATCCACGGTCCGGCAGCGATGAGGAGCTCGAGGATGTGCTCGAGGAGCCCTTCCATTCAGCGCCCCGTGCGCGCGAGCCAGCGGAGGTAGCGGCGGAGCTCGGCCGCGCTGGGCGTGGCCTCCGCGTTGCCGTACGCGGTGTGCAGCCGCCAGGCAAGGTAGTCGTCGGGTGGCAGCGGGAGGAAGGGGGGACGGCGGTACCAGCCGCGCGCACGAAAACGCCAGCCGGCGCGCACGAGCGGGCCCAGCACGCGCGGGTCGCGCAGGGCGAGGCCGAGCAGCCGACGGACAACGAGCGCGCGGGACACTTGCATCGCCGGCAACGAAATACAGTTTCACCGCAGAGGGCGCAAAGAGCGCAAAGAACAAGATACTATGATCTCGTTCTCAGCGCTCTCTGCGTTCTTTGCGGTGAACTCTGTCCGCTAGTTGCGCGACCCGCCGGTGCGGATCTCGTCGCCCGTGTCGCTGGTCCGGTCCGGCCCGAGCGACCACACGATGATGGAGTCGGAACGGACCAGGATGCCGTAAGGCGAGCCCCAGGGGTCCTGGCAGTCGCCGCAAAAGCTCCAGCGGCGGATGAACTGCTGAAGCTTGGAGGGGTGCGGGAGATCGCCCCAGACGCGGTCGCGCCGAAGCAGGCCGTGCGCGATATTGCGGGCCTCGTCGTTGGCCGACCAGCGCAGCACGGGGTCGATCACGGGACGCGCGTACGGGCCGCCCTTCGCCCTTGCCCACTCGACGATGGGCTCCGTCTTGGGCCGGGTCGCGGGAATCGCGCGCGCCACGGCAAACGCCACCAGGGCGAGCAGAACGAGTTTCTTCACGAGCGGGTGTCTCCTTGATGCCCTGCATCCCTTGGAAGAATCGCGCCCGCCAGGCAGCTGCGGGGGCAAGCCGGGATTCTGGCGCAACGGCGCGGCGGGGCGCGAAAAGGTCTGTCTGGCGACCCCGGCGGAGACACCCGCAGCGAGCAAAGAGTAGCGGCCGTTCGCAAAGGTTTCGGCACGCCGGGTCGGGCGCCAGGCCGCCTGGGTAGCGAACTCCTGCAGCCTCGCCGGGCTGTCGTTGCATCTCACGCGGAGTTCGCCGAGGATGCACGGAGAGGCGCCGAAACAGATTTGAATATTACAAATCCGTTCTGCGTGATGCTCCGTGCGTTCTCGGCGGCCTCCGCGTGAGATGATTCTTGCCTCGCCTGCCCGGGTCATTCAGTCGCCGCCGACCAGGCGGGGCAGAGTCATGGCGAGTGTGCCCAGGGCCAGGAAGAGGAACTGCCCGAGCGATCGGCGCGGGTCGTGGTCGCGCTGGAGCTCCGGAACCAGGTTGGAGCCGGCGATGTAAAGAAACACGCCGGCCGTGACCGGCAGCAGCAACGTGGCGTAGCCCTCGACGCGCGCGCCGATCAGGAGCGAGATCAGGGCTCCCACCACCGCCGTCAGGGCAGAACCCAGGTTCAAGAGCAGGGCGGTCTTGGCCCGGAGGCCGCCGTAGACCAGCACGCCGAAATCGCCGAACTCCTGCGGCAGCTCGTGCGCCAGCACGGCGAGGGTGGTCGCGAGCCCCAACGAGACGCTCACCAGGTAGCTGGCCCCGATCACGACGCCGTCGATGAAGTTGTGCGCGGCGTCGCCCAGGAGATTCAGGGGCACGACGGGGTGCAGGCGCCGCGCCCACGCCGGGGCGGTGCGCTCCCGCCCCCAGCGCAGGAACTTCTCGAGGATGAAAAAAGCGGCGAAGCCGCAGATGACGCCGAAGGACACGCGCGGCCCACGCCCCAGACGTGCGATGGCCTCCGGAATGAGATGGATCAAGGCCGCCCCGAGCAGTGTGCCGGCGGCGAAGCTGACCAGGAAGGGGGTGATCTTGTTCAGACGGCGGCGGGCCTGCGTGAGCAGCACCACGCCGATCAGGGAGAGGGCGCTCACGGCGACGACGCTCGCCAGCGTATACAGCCATGCCTTCATGGATCCGCTGTGGGCAAGAAGTATGCGACCCGCCGGAGATTCAGGGGTGGCCCGAGGCGGTAATTTTCTCTATAATAGCGAGTTGCTGCGTCGCGCGGGTGCGCGCGCTCACGTGACCCCTGACCTGAACCCATGGCGACCAAAGCCAGAGCTGTCGAGCGGCCCGATCGGCACTTCGGCCTGGACCGTGAGACGCTGGTGCGCTTCTACCGCACGATGTTCCTGGCGAGGCGCACGGACGACAAAGAGATCCAGCTGAAGCGCCAGAACAAGACCTTCTTCCAGATCTCCGGCGCAGGTCACGAGGCCGTGCAGGTCGCGGCCGCGGAGCACCTGCGCCCCGGCTCCGACTGGTTCTACCTCTACTACCGGGACCGCGCCCTTGCGCTCGCCCTGGGCGTCACGCCCTACGAGCACCTGCTCCAGGCGGTCGCAGCCGAGGCGGATCCGTCGAGCGGCGGGCGCCAGATGCCGTCGCACTGGGGCAAGCGCGAGCTGCGCATTGTCAGCACCTCGTCGCCGACGGGCACGCAGTTCCTGCAGGCCGTGGGGTGTGCGGAGGCGGGCTGGCGTGCGGCGCAGCACGCCGGGCTGCGCGGCGCGCTCGAGCCGTTCGAGCGTGACGAAATCGTGCTGTGCACGACCGGCGAGGGCCAGACCTCCGAGGGCGAGTTCTTCGAGGCGCTCAACACGGCGTGCAACTTGAAGCTCCCGGTTGTGTTCCTGATCCAGGACAACCGCTACGCGATCTCGGTCCCGGTGGAGGTGAACACGGCCGGCGGCAAGATCAGCCAGGTCGTCTCGGGATTTCCGGATCTCTACATCGAGGAAGTCGACGGCTGTGACGTGCTCGCGAGCTACGAGGTGACGGGTCGCGCGGTCGCCTACTGCCGCGAGCGGAAGGGCCCCGCGCTCGTGCACGCGCACGTGATTCGCCCCTACTCCCATTCCATGTCCGACGACGAGCGCATGTATAAGCCCGAGGCCGAGCGGGAGCGCGAGGCGCAGCAGGATCCGATCCCGAACTACCGCCGCTTCCTGATCGAGGAAGGCATCGCGACCGCAGAAGAGCTGGATGCCGTCGAGCAGGACGTGCTCGCCGAGCTACAGCAGGCGACGGATCGTGCGCTCGAGCAGCCGCAGCCCGCGAAGGAGACGGCGACACGCTACCTGTTCTCGCCGGACGTCGACCCGACGAGCGAGCAGTTCGATACGGAAGACGATCCGCGCTTCGAGGGCGAGGAGACCACGATGGTGGACCTCCTGAACGCCTGCATGCGAGATGAGATGGAGCGCGACCCGCGGGTGGTGCTGTTCGGGGAAGATGTCGCAGATGCCAGCCGGGAGGATGTGCTCGGGGAGTGCAAGGGGAAGGGCGGCGTCTTCAAGGTCACCTATGGGCTACAGCGGCGCTTCGGCGGCACCCGCGTCTTCAACTCGCCTCTTGCCGAGGCGAACATCATCGGCCGCGCCGTCGGGATGGCGACGCGCGGGCTGAAGCCGGTCGTGGAGATCCAGTTCTTCGACTACATCTGGCCGGCGATGATGCAGATCCGCAACGAGCTGGCCACGCAGCGCTACCGCTCGAACAACACCTGGAGCTGCCCCGTGGTGGTGCGCGTCGCCTACGGCGGCTACCTGCGCGGCGGCGCCATCTACCACTCGCAGACCGGTGAGACACTGTTCACGCACACACCCGGCCTGCGGGTCGTGCTGCCGGCCACGGCGCTGGATGCGAACGGGCTCTTGCGCACGGCGATCCGCTGCGAGGATCCGGTCATTTTCCTGGAGCACAAGCACCTGTACCGCCAGGTCTACAACAAGGCGCGCTACCCGGGCCCGAACTTCATGATCCCGTTCGGCAAGGCCAGGATCGTGCGGGAGGGGAAGGATCTGACCGTGATCACATGCGGCGCGGTCGTGAAGCGGTCGCTGGACGCCGCGCGCGTCGCCGAGGAGCGCGGCATCGATGTCGAGGTTATCGATCTGCGCTCGCTGCACCCGCTCGACCTCGAGACCATCGCCACCTCCGTGCGGAAGACGAACAAGGTCGTCGTGGCGCACGAGGATTCGCTATCCTGGGGCATCGGCTCGGAGATCGCCGCTCGCATTGCCGGCGAGCTGTTCGAGTGGCTGGATGCGCCCGTGCGCCGGGTCGCCTCGCTCGACACCTGGGTGGCTTATTCGCCCGAGCTGGAAGACGCGATCCTGCCGAACGCGGAGGATGTGCTGAAGGCGATCGAGGACGTCTACCGGTACTGATCATCACGGTTTGCTCAGCGGAAATACAGGTACAACCCGTACGCCCCGATGCCGGCGCCGGCGAGCACCATGACCGTGCCGGCATCGCCGCCCGCGATCAGGCCCGCGGCGAAGAGGACGCCGCCCACGATCATGAAGGCGACGCTCTCACCCTTCCCTTGTTTCGCTGCCACGGCTGCGGCGGTGGGCTCGAGCGCGGCCGGTCCCTCCGCCTGGAGACGCGGTCCGGGAGAGAGCAAAGCCGGATTCGTGGTGCGGGGGCCGAGGCGCTCGGCCGCGCTCGATCCGGAAGCGGATGCGGCTGGCGGCGCGGCAGCCTGGGCGGAAGCGAGTGCGGGCGCGAGCGCCTGCGCCAGCGCGACTGCGGCGAGCACAACCAGCGCACGGGACATGGCGGTCTCCTGTCGCGGACCGGGATTTTTCGGGCAGAATAGGTAGGGGCGGTCGCCGGAAACCGCAAGGCTCGCGTCAGCGTGGCTGAACGCGGCGGAGTCGCTGGTGCGGTCGGCGACGCGAGAATCGTGCGTCATCGGATTTCGAAGCCGGTCGTCGTCTCGGTGGCCTGTGCCGTGGTGAGGTCGGTCACGCGGATGCGAACACTGTGCGGGCCGCTGCGGGCGCGGGCGAGCCGGAGCTCCAGGCGCTCGAGGGCGGCTGCGCCCGATGGGGTCATCGGCACCGTGCGCGTGAAGTCGCCGGCGTCGTCTGCCACACGCTCATCGACGAAATCGAACTGGACCGGAGCGCCGTCGGGTCCCGATACGTCGATCTGCACGCGGTAGCGCGCGCGGTCTTCTTCGATGGCGGCGAGGTTGTGGATCGCGAAGCTGAGCGAGAGGACGCCGGCCGCGTCGGCGCGGGCGGCCGCCGGTGACAGCGTGAGCGGTCGTGGCGCGGGTATGGCCCGTCCACCGCGCTGGATGATCGCGCGCACGCGGCCGTAGGCGGAGAGGACGTCCTCGTCACCGGGGTTGGTCCGCAGCGCGCGCTGGAGCGCGTCCCAGGCCTCCGCACCGAACTGCGCATCCGCCTCCGCCCGTCGCGCGAGCAGTAGGGCGAGCTGCCGCCACGCGGAAGCGTCCTCGGGCGTGTCCTGCACGCGCTTCCGCAGCTGGTCGAGGGCGCCCACCGTATCGCCGACCGCGGCCGCGCGCGCCGCTTCCAGGGCCTGCGGCGTCGCGGGCGTTGCCGCGTCCGGCCGCGGCAGCGCGACCTGGGGCGGCGCGGCACGGGGCTTCTGCCAGTCGAGTACGTATTCGACTCCGAGACGCGCGGAAGCGTAGTGCGCGGTGTAGGCCGGGAACAGAAACACGGGCGAGCGGCCGGTCATGCGGAACACGTCATTGCGCTCCTGCGTCTCGAGCTCCGAAGTCGCCACCGGCACGACCTGGTCATGGGCGCTCAGCCGCAACGCGAGGCGGCGCCCCAGGGGGAGCCGCAGACTCGCGCCGAGCGCGAGCCCCCACGACGCCCAGCTCCGGTCGCTCCAGCGGAAGCGCGCCGTATCGGGAATGCCCGGCAGCCGCGCATACGCGTCCCGGTGGCCGGCGGAAAGGTCGAGCGAGTGGCGCACGAGGGCGGGGCCGAACGTGTACTGGAACAGGCCCTGTCCATCCGCCCAGCGGCCGAGCAGTACCGAGACGCCGCCCTCGACCGCGTGCACGACCAGCCGCCGCACAAACGTCTGCGGGCCGTCGTTCCCACCTGTGTAGTTCGCCTCGGTGGCCGCGCGGCTGTATTGATAGGCGATGTACAGCCCGAAGCTGGCTTGTGGCCGGTAGCGCAGCACCAACCGACCGACGAACGCCGGCTCGACCTTCTCGCGGTAGTTCGTTTCCCTCGAAATCGTGTCCAGCCGCAGCTTGACGTACTCGTCATAAATGGTGGCGCCGAGCTGCGCGCCGGCCTCCACCGCGATGGTCCAGCGGGGCGCACGCGGCTCTTGCGACCACGCCGCTGCCGCGCCGGCCATCAGGTCGGCTGCGAGGAGCGCACCCAGCAGCGGCGCCGCGCGCACGAGTCAGAGCTCCTGCGCCAGGAGCTGGACGAAGCGGTCGAGCTCCTCGGGCGAGTTGTAGATATGCGGCGAGAGACGCATCCAGCCGTAGTCGTATTCCCCAATGACACGGGTGCGCACGTTGCCTTTCTCCGCCAGCCGGCGCTGCAGCTCCAGTGCGTCGCGGCCGGCGACCTCGAAGCTCACCATGCCGGCCACCAGAGGCCCGGAAGGGGAAACGACGCGGACGCCCGGCAGCGCGGCCACTCGCTCCGCCAGTCGCTGCCGCAGCGCGCGGATGCGTGCCTCCACCCGATCCATGCCGATGGTCTCCAGGAATCCGATCGCGGCCGCGAGGCCCGTGAGGCGCGACTCGTCGAACGTTCCCAGGTGATTGAAGCGGTGCGCGCCCAGCGATCGATCATCCCAGCCACCGGAGGCGAGCGTGGGCCAGAGCCGCTCGCGCCAGTCCGCCCGCATGTAGAGGAAGCCCGTGCCCTGTGGTGCGAGCAGCCATTTGTGGGGCGAGGACGCGTAGAAGTCCGGGTCGAGCTCGCCCAGATTCAGCCGCAGCAGCCCGGGAGGGTGCGCGCCATCGATCACCGAAACCAGACCGTGTTCGCGACAGAGCGCGACGATGTCACGCGCGGGCATCACCAGGCCGGTGGTGAAGTTGACGTGCGAGATGGAGATGACGCGGGTGCGCCGTGTGAGCGCGCCCCGGAACCGCGCCACGATCTCCGCGGGATCGTCCGCCGGCGTCGGCAGCGGAAGCTGGCGCAAGCGCACGCCGCGGCGCGCCGCGAGCAGCTGCCAGCACGAGATCCCGCCCACGTGCTCGTGGTCCGTGCTGAGCACCTCGTCCCCGGGCTTCAGCTCGAGCCCGTGCGCCACGAAGCTCATGCCTTCGGTCGTGTTGCGTGGGAAAACCAGACCTTCCGGATCACACCCCACGAAGAGACCCACCCGCCGCTTGAGCTCCGGCCAATCGACGCCCGGCGGCAGGGTCATGGCGACCCGGCGCATGGTTTCGATGGCGGCGTCGAGCACCACCCGGGGCTGCGGCCCGAGCGTGCCGACATTCAGGTAGATGCGGTCTCCCGGGATGAGAAACTCGCCGCGCACGATGCGCCAGAACACTTCGTCGTCATCGGCGCCACGCGGCGGAAGACGCCGCTCCAGCGCGGCGAGCGCTCGCGGCCAGGCGGTGACGAGGCCGGCGCCGGCGGCGAGGTGCTGGAGGAAACGGCGTCGACTTCCGGAAGTGCGGTGGACCGGATCGATCCGGATGGGTGTACCCACGAACGATAGATGCGCCGGGGACATGCCCTCGCGCAAGGCTACCCGGCGGGCGCGCGTCCTGCATACGTTCCCCGGCGACATGGAAGCAACGCTTCGATTCCTGCGCCAGTATCTCCGGCCTCGCGCCAGCGCCGTGCACGTGCTGGAGACCCGTTACCGACGCGACGGTGAAGAGCTCGCCGCCAGCCTGTATCGGCCAGCCGGCCGTGCCGATGCGCTCCCGGGCTGGGTGGTCTTGCACGGCTTGACCTACCACGGGCGCCGTCACCATGCGCTCGACCGCTTCGCACGGGCGCTGGCCGCCAGCGGCTGTGCGGTGCTGGTTCCGGATATGCCCGAGTGGCAGCGACTCGACGTCTCACCGGCCATTACGGTGCCCACGATCGAGGCGGCGGTGCTCGCGCTGAACGAGCGGCGCGAGGTGCTGCCGGGGCGCACCGGCTTGTTCGGCTTCTCGTTCGGCGCGACCCAGGCCCTGATGGCGGCGGCAAACCCGCGGCTCGTGGGACAGCTACGGGCCATTGCTGCGTGGGGTGGATACAGCGACCTGCACCACCTCTTCCATTTCGGCGTTACCGGCGAGCACGAACTGGACGGCGTACGCTACCGCACCGATCCCGACCCGTACGGCCGCTGGATCATGGGCGCCAATTACCTGACCGGCATTCCCGGCTACGAGGGGGCGCGCGCCGCCGCGGCCGCGCTCCGCCGCCTCGCCACCGAGGCAGGGTGCCAGGGGATCTATGCCGGGAGTGCGCAGCTGGATCCGCTCAAGGCGGATCTGCGGGCGTCGCTCAGAGGCGAGCAACGCGAAGTGTTCGATCTTTTCGCTCCGCCGAGTGGCACGCCGCCCGACGTGGGGCGTGGGGCTCCTCTCGCCCGATTGCTCGCCGACGCCGCGTTGCGAGTCGATCCGCTGCTCGACCCGCGGCCGTCCCTCTCCGAGGTGTACGTGCGCACGCTCGTCACCCACGGCCGCGATGATCGGCTCGTTCCGTTCACGGAATCGATCCGTCTCAGCCGGGCCCTTCCACCCCAGGCCTGCGACGGGTGTCGGGTCACGGCGCTGTTCGCACACTCCGGCGGCACGGACCGGCAGCTGGGGCCGCTCGGTTTGACACGCGAGTCCGCACGTTTCGTGGGCGTGCTCAACCGGGTTCTGGACCTGGTTTGACAGTCCGGCCGGATTGCATGGCGGCGGGAAACCTGCGCGCGACCCCCGGGTATTGAATCCTCGCGGCCCGTGCGCCGTGAAAACGATCTCTGGACGATTCATGGACTCTCCGGCGATTCCGGTTTTCCTGGCCGGGCCCTTCCCGGTCGTGCACACGGCCAAGATCCACGACCCCGATGAGGAAGTGGAGCTGGACGTGGCGCTGATCATCGGAGGCCTACCCACCATTCTGGCGGCCACGCGCTTCCCCCTCGACGACACCTGGGAGCGGATCGAGGCCGCGCTCACCAGCGGCGATGCCCGACTGGGCGTGGCCGGCGTGCCGCACGAGTCCGAGTCGTCGGTGGGCTCGCGCCAGGTGTTCCCCTCCGCCTACATCGGGCTGGAGTGCGCGAACGGCGAGCGGCTCGTGCTCGCCCACATTCGCGCCCCCAATACGCGCCAGGACGCCGAGCGCTACGCACGCGAGGTGATGGGTGCGATCCTGCAAGGACAGACGCCGGCGGAGCTGGGCGAGATCATCGACGACGACTAAGGCGAGGGCCCGGCCAACCGCGGCCTCTGCGGTGAATTCCGTTTCTCGCCCGGGTTACGTGCCGGAGATAGGTGCGGCCAGGCTGCGCGGCCGTGCATCGCCCGAAGCCCGCTCGGTGAGCAGCTGCCGGAAAACCCGGAAGAGCTCCGGATCCAGAATGCGGCCGGCGTCACGCTCCATGATGCGCAGCGCCTCCGATTGTGGCAGCGCGGGCCGGTAGCTGCGCGTACTGGTCAAGGCGTCGTACACGTCAGCCACGCACAGGATGCGGGCGGTGAGCGGGATCGCCTCCCCGGCCAGGCCGTCGGGATAGCCCGTACCGTCCCAGCGCTCATGGTGGTTGCGCACGACGGGCCTGATGTCCCAGGGGAAGTTGAGCTCGGCCACGATCTGGTCGCCCACCACCGTATGGCTCTTCATGATCGCCCATTCCTCGGCCGTCAGCGCGCCCGGCTTGTTCAGGACTTCCTCCGGCACCGCGGTCTTGCCGACGTCGTGCAGGAAGCCGCCCATGCGCAGCCAGTTCAGATCGCGGCCCTCGAACCCTGCGGCCTCGGCCAGCATGCAGGCGAAGTCCGCGACGCGCTGGCAGTGGCCGGCCGTATAGCGGTCCTTCGACTCGATCGATTCACCCCACGCCCGCGTGACCCGCAGGTAGGTCTCTTCCAGCCGGTCGAGGCGCGAATCCAGGTCCAGGATCTCGCGCCGTGCCTGCAGCTCGGTGAACAAGCGCTGCGCGCGGTTCAGGCACTCGAGCGCATCCCGGTTCCGCTGCTCGCCCAGGTGCACCAGCGCCCACTCGCTGTACGACTCCGCTTCCAGCAACCGGTCCTCGCACTGGGCCGCGAGCTTCGCCGCCAGTGCGAAATGCGACTGCGCCAGGTGTGGCTTCCCCGTCTCGCGGAAGAGGATGCCGTAAAACTTGTAGGTCTCCGCCAGGCCGTAGTCCGAGCCGAGCCGGCCCCAGATCTCGAAGGCGCGGTCGCACGACTCGCGCGCCCACTCGTGGTCGCCTCGCTGGAGCTGCAGCTCGGCACGGTTCAGCTCCACGCTCCCGAGCGTGCCCGTATCGCGCAGGCGGTCCGCCAGCTCGAACGCTTCATCGAAGCAGATCTCGGCCGGCCCCCACGCCTTCAGGTCGACGTACGCCATGCCCATGTTGTTCAGCACCCAGGCCGCGGCCAGATCGTCCCCCAGGCGGCGCAGCCGCTCGAGCGCCGAGCGGTAGCGCGCGAGCGCCGCCTCCAGGTCGCCGCGGATGTTCGCCAGCATTCCCAGGTTCTGGTCGATCATCGCGGCGAGGCGCTCGTCGTGCGCCTCTTCCGCCATGGCGCGGGCGCGCGTGTACAGCGTCTCGGACGTCTCGAGGTGGCCGCGGAACTGCTCGACCACGGCGAGGCAGTTCAGCGCCGACGCCGTATGTTCGGCGAGCCCATTTGTCTCCGCGACCGCCAGGCTGGTCTCGTAGAGGTCCGCCGCCAGGTCGCGATCGCCGCGTTCCCGGTGCACGGTGCCGATCCAGCGCAGCACCTCGGCGGCCGTGCTGGCCGTCCCGTCGCGCCCCAGACGCGAAAACGCGGCCTCATAGCGCGCGAGCGCCTCGTCCCAGGCACCCGCGCGCTCGGCCGCGCGCCCCGCCTCGATGAGCGATTTCAGATTCTGCGGCTCGATAGCGCCGATCTCCCGTCAGAGGTGCGGTCGCACCGCATCAGTTCGTGGCCGCGCAATACTTCGAGAAGTGGTCGAGCTCGGCGACGATGACCTGCTGGTCCTCGTCGACTTTGGTGTCCAGGACCACGTGGAGCGAGTGATCACCGTTCGGCATGTAGGCGATCACCAGGTCAGCGGGATCCTCCACGTTCGTCGCCCACGCGTACGACAGGTACAGCTTCACGGGCTTCTTGAAGCCGAGGGCGCCGATGTCAAACACGCCCGCCGCCGCCGTCAGATCCACCTCGACCGGCGCCACCCGATCCGCACTCAGCGGCAGCGTGATCGTGATCGTGAAGAGCGTGGGGACTTCCACTGCGCCCTTGGGAATGTCCAGCCAGTGGCCGGCGCCGGGCACGAAGATGGTGCCGCCCTCCGGGCCGATCAGCTGCGTCGCTCGTTGCGGCACTCCCAGAGGCAGCGGGCCCTCGAGCACGGTGAGCCCGTCGTCGCTCCCCGAATGGAATTGCGGAGCGATCAGCCGGTCCGGTGGCGAACCGTCCTGGCACCCTGGAATGAACAGCGCGAGCAGCGCGGCGAACAGCGCGGAGAGGAAGGAGCGTCGCGGCCACCACAGACTCATACGGACCTCCTGCCGACGAGCGGCACGCCGGTGCGGGTCTTTTTTCCCGATTTTTCAACTGCGGGCGTCATGCAAGCCTCGCCCCACCTGCCGGCCGCATGCGGCCCCGAGAAGCCAGACGAGCTAAGGCGCTGTGCCGCAATAAAATAACTCGCCCGCACCGGCGCACGCTCGCCGAGCGCCGCTGCGAACGAGTCTGGTACGAACTGTAACACAACGTTATGACAAAATATTACAAAAAACGCGGCCCACACTCAGCCATCGGCGCCGGTCGCGCTGCCCGGCCGGCGGAGGACCAGGCTCCAGACCGCTTCGATGGCGGTGCGGGCCTCGCGCAATGCCCGGGTCACGGCAGGGTGGAACGCCGTTCCCTCCAGAGCGAGCACGACATCGATGGCGGCGGCGGCAGCCTGGTCCGGCTCGCGGCCGACGCTGGCACGGGTGGCGGCTTGATGGTCGAGGGCGTCGGCGACGGCGAGCACGCAGGATCCGAGGGGAATGGCGTTGCCTGCCAGGCGATCGGGGCCGCCGGTTCCATCCCAGTGCTCGTGCAGGTGGCGTACGACGCGAACGACGTCGGCCGGTACGCCCAGATCGGCGAGGAACTGCGCGGAGCGACAGGCGAGCTCGACGGGTCCTGGCGGAGGCCCGAGGAGCCGGCCGAGCTCATGGGCGCGCGCCGCGAGGTCGAGGGCGTTGCGCTCGGCGTGCGACACGTCGGCCGGCAGGCCGCTGGCGAGTACGCCCAGGACGCGCGCAACGCGATAGCCGTGGCCGAGACCGGCGCCGGAACGCTCGTCGGCCAGGCGCAACCACCCGGCCGGGATGACGCCGGCGGAGCGGGCCTGTGGGTGCCCGACCTCGGCGCGAGCGAGCGCCTGCGTCGCCTCCAGCAGATCGGTGCGGGACAGCGCCTGGCCGATCGCGGCGTCCAGCTCGAAGAGCTCGAATGGCTTGACGAGATAGCCGACGGCGCCGTGGGAGAGCGCCTCGCGTGCGAGCCCTTCGTCCGTGTCGCCGGTAATGATGATGACGGGCTGCAGTGGAGAACGCGCGAGCACCAGGCGCGCCAGCTCGATCCCGGTGAGGCCGGGCAAATGGATGTCCGTGAGGACGACGTCGAACGTCATCTGCCGGTGCAGCTCGAGCAAGACTTCCTCGGCCGAGAGCGCCTCGATGACCTCATAGCCGGCGCGCCGAAGGTGGCGTGCGACCATGCCTCGGACCCGCGCATCATCCTCGACCAGCAGGATCCGACGCGTGCGCTGCAGGGCGTTTGGGGGATGGGTCATGCAGCGTCTCCGTCCAGCCGTGCGCGTCCCGATCAGCCGGTCGGGGCGCGCGCCAGGGCCTCGCGTACCTTGCGCACGAGCGTTTCGGGCGTGAACGGCTTTTCCAGGAAGCTGGTGCCCGGATCCAGCACTCCCTGTTGGTGGACGGCGTCCTCGGCGTAGCCGGAAATGTAGAGGATGCGCAGCGCCGGACGCAGCGGGGCGAGCCGATTGACCAGCTCGCGCCCGCTCATCTCCGGCATCACCACGTCCGTGATGAGAAGATCGATCCGCTCCCCGGTCTGCAGCGCCCGCAGCGCCGCGGCGCCGCTCGCGGCCTCGATCACGCTGTAGCCGTATCTCTGAAGGATCTTACGGATCAGGTTGCGTACGGCGTCCTCGTCCTCGACGAGCAGAACGGTCCCGCGCCCCGGCGGCGGGGCCGCCACCGGCGCCGCGGTCGCGTCGGCCGGCTCGGACGCGGGTGCGTGATCGACCCGCGGCAGATAGATGCGGAAGGTGGCGCCCAGGGCGGGCGCGCTCTCCACGTCGATGAACCCGCCGCTCTGTTGCACGATGCCGTAGATGGTGGGAAGCCCCAAACCGGTGCCCTTGCCCTGCTCCTTGGTCGTAAAGAACGGCTCGAAGATGTGGGCCAGGGTCTCCTCGTCCATGCCGCAGCCATCGTCGTGGACCTCGAGCCGCACGTAGGCGCCCGGGGGGACGGCGCGGGCCGCCGCCGTGGCCGCATCGACTTCCACGTTGCTGGTGGCGAGGCGCAGCCGTCCGCCCTGCGGCATGGCGTCTCTGCCGTTCACGGCGAGATTCAGGATCACCTGCTCGATCTGCACCGGGTCCGCCTTGACGGGCCCCAGACCGGGCTCGAGGTGCGTCACCAGCTCGATGTCTTCACCGATCAGGCGCCGGAGCATCCTGTCCATCTCGGCGACCACGTCGTTCAGGTCGAGCACCCGCGGCTGCAGCACCTGCCGCCGGCTGAACGCGAGCAGCTGCCGGGTCAGGCCCGCCGCGCGCCCGGCCGCCCGCTCGACCTGCTCGACATCGCCTCGCAGCGCGCTATCCCGGGGCAGCGCTTCCAGCAGGAGCTGCGTGTGGCCGAGCACGGCCGTGAGCAGGTTGTTGAAATCGTGCGCGATGCCGCCGGCGAGCCGCCCCACCGCTTCCATCTTGTGCGCCTGCCGCAGCTGATCCTCGCGCTGGCTGAGCGCCAGCTCGGCCTCGCGCCGCTCCGTGATGTCGCGCGTGTTCACCACGATGCCCCGCACCGCCGGATCCTCGAGGAAGTTGCTGCCCGTCGCCTCCAGCACGCGCCAGGATCCATCCTTGTGCTGGAAGCGGATCTCAATGGAAAGAGTTCGGCCCGGGTTGGCGACGACCTCGGCGAACGCAGTGAGTGCACCCGGCACGTCCTCCGGGTGGATAAACTCGAACGGCGTCCGGCCGACCAGCTCGTGGGGCTCGTAACCCAGCAGGCGGCGGATCGAAGGACTCTCGTACTGGATCGTGCCCTGCGCGTCCAGCACGGTGATGATGTCCGTGGCATGCTCGATGAGCGACCGGAAATGCGCCTCGCTTTGACGGAGCGCCTCCTCGGACCGCCGCTGCTCGGTGACATCGCGAAAGCTCCAGACCCGGCCCACGGACTTGCCGGCGATGCGTTGCGGCTTGGAAAGCCGTTCGAAGATGCGGCCGTCCTTGAACTCGATCACGTCAGAGCTTTCTGCGTCCGGTTGGCCGTACAGCTCGCGCACCCGCGCCAGGAACCCCTCGGGATCGCGGAGCTGGTCCAGGACGAAGCGGAGGGCCGCCTCGTCGTCGCGTGACTCCAGGATCGGCGCCGGGATGCGCCACATCTCGGCGAACTTGCGGTTGAAGCTGAGGATGCGGCCGGCGGCACCGACGACCAGAATGCCGTCGGCGGTCGCATCGAGGGTCGCGCGCAGGATGGAGAGCGACTTCTCCAGCTCCTGGGCCGCGCGTTTCGCCTCGGTAATGTCCTCGAGCACGCCCTCATAGAAGAGGATGCGTCCATTGCCGTCGCGCACGACGCGAGCGGTATCGCGCAGCCAGACGACCGAGCCGTCGTAGCGGCGGGAGTGGAGCTCGAATCCGTGCACCACGCCATCGCGCTCCATCTGCATCTTCCAGCGGATGCGATCGGTGGGGTCGACGTACACGTGGTCGGTCGAAACACTGAGCAACGTCTCGCGATCGGGGTAGCCCAGAATCTGGACGAGCGCGGGATTCACGTCCAGGACGCGGCCCTCCGGGGAAGTACGGTACAGCCCCACGGGAATGCCTTCGAAGAGAGCGCGGTAGCGCGCCTGCGCCTCTTCGAGAGGCAGGGCCTCCCCCGCGCGGCCGCGCTGAAGAACCTCTTCGTTCATGGCAGTGGAAAGACGTGCCGGTGGCCTGTGCGGATCAGCCGGTCCGCTGCGCCGGCTCACTCGTGCCGACGAAGCGCCGCACCTCTTCCATGACCCGTCGCGGCTCCACCGGCTTGGCGAGGTAGCTGTCGCAGCCGACGGCCTTGGCTTTCTCCCGATCGGTGACCAGGGCGTGGGCCGTCAGCGCGATGACCGGGATATGAGCGGTACGCGGGTCTTGCTTGAGCAACTCGGTCGCGCGCCAGCCGTCGATGCGAGGGATCGAGATGTCCATGAGGACGACGTCGGGCGTCTGCTCGCACGCCAGGCGGATGCCGTCTTCGCCGTTGGCGGCCTCCAGCACCCGATAACCGTTGTGCTGGAGGATGGTGGCGTAGATCAGCCGGTTATCCTCGTTGTCCTCGATGAGCAGGACCGTCTTCTCAGCCATATCAGAGATTAGGTTGCTGGGGGCGCCGGGTCAACACCTGCACCGGGGCGGCGGCCGGGACGGCAGCCGCTGGGCCGCGTTTTCCACGTGCGCTGCGGCCGGGTGCGTAGGGCGAATTGCAAGGTTCTGGCAGAATGCAAAGGTGCTGCGGGCAGCGGACTCGCCCGGACGGCTGCGCCAACGGGTCTAACCTGTTTGGCGGCAATGGAGAAATGGCACCGCCCGAACGTGCCCGGGAGCCGGAATACGGCTTGCTCCCCCCGAACGCACCCGGCCCCAAGGAGCGACCTGTATGCGCGAACGGTGCGGCTTCACCCTGATCGAGCTGCTGATCGTGGTCGTGATCCTCGGGCTGCTGGCCGCGATCGCGATCCCGAAGTTCTCGACCGCGCGCGAGAAGGCGTACATCTCCGCCATGAAGCACGAGCTGCGCAGCCTGGCGAGCCAGCAGGAGCTCTATTACTCGAAATACCTCGCCTACACCAGTTCTATCCTTGCCCTGGAGTACAACATCAGCGGCGAGGTCGGTCTCGGCATCATTGCCGCGGACGCGAATGGGTGGGCGGTCAGTGCGACGCACAAAGGCTTTGCGGCGACCCGCGGCTGCGCCTACTTCGTCGGGGAGATCACTCCGCCCAGCACTCCCGGGGGACTCGCGGTCGCCACCACGCAGCAGGGCCTACCGGTCTGCGACCCCTGAGGCCACGCCGGCCAGACCTCGCCTCCCGCCTTTTCCAGCCTTGCGCCCCAGCGCGTTCTCCGCACTTTAGGGATTCCGAGCGGGCCTGAAGCTGTTCCTGCCGTCGAACGTGCGCGGCCACTCGGATGCGGCTGCGCGCCGTTCCAGAACCGGCCACCACCTTGTCGCACACGGACGATGACGCGGGCTTGGCTCCAGTACCTGCTGGCGGTGTCGCTTCTGGCGGCCGCCTACCTGGGCGTGGGAACGCTGGGGCTCGAGATGGACGCCGTCAGCGGGTTCGCTACCCTGGTCTGGCCGCCGACCGGGTTGTCGCTCGCCGCGCTGCTGCTGTTCGGCTCCCGCCTCTGGCCCGGCGTGATCGTGGGCGCGTTCCTGGTGAACTGGCTGCACGGCGCCGTGGCGCCCGTCGCCGCGGGCATCGCCCTGGGGAACACGCTGGAGGCGGTCCTGGGCGCCTACCTTCTCCGCCGGGTCGGATTCGCCAACGCGCTGGCGAGACTGCGCGATGTGCTCGCCCTCCTCACGCTGGCGGCGGCCGGCAGTACCGTGGCGAGCGCGACCATCGGATCGCTGAGCCTGTTGCTCGGCGGCGTGATCACGCCGGCCGGATTCGGCGAGACGTGGCGGGCGTGGTGGATCGGCGATCTGATGGGCGATCTGCTGTTCGCGCCCGCCCTGCTCGTGTGGGGGAGCGGCGCGGCCTGGCGGCCTGCACGCGATCGGCTGGTCGAGGCCGGCGTGCTCGCGGTGGTGCTGTGTACCGTCAGCGTCTTCATCTTTCACGGTTGGTTCGCGACCGACCTCGAGGCGCTACGGCAGCCGCATCTGCTGTTCCCGGTCCTGATCTGGGCGGCGCTCCGCTTCGGCTCGCGCGGCGCGGCGACCGCGGACCTGGCCGTGGCGGTCATTGCGGTCTGGGGGACCGCGCTCGGCTCGGGCCCCTTCGTGCGCGCGACGCTGCACGAAAGTCTGTTGCTGCTGCAGGTCTTCCTGGGCGCCGTCGCCATGACCGTGCTCGTGCTGGGCGCGGTGACCGCGGAGCGCCGCAGAGCAGTGCGCAGCCGCGATGAGTTTCTGGCCATTGTTTCGCACGATCTGCTGAATCCGCTGGGCAACGTCCGCATGGCGGCGGAGCTCGCGCGCGAGCTGGCGGGCGACCCCGCACGCGCCCAGCGCCTGCCGCAGGCGCTGGGCGCGATTCAGCGCTCGGCCGCGCGCATGGACGCGCTCATTCGCGACTTGCTCGACGCGGCTGCGATCGAGGCCGGCCGCCTGTCGCTGGAGCCCGCGCCCGTGGAAGCCGCCGTGCTGCTGCGCGACGCCGTCGAGGCCCTGCGGCCCAGCGCCTTGCAGAAGGAGCTGACGCTGGAGTGCGAGCTGCCCACCCGGACCGCCGTCGTCCTCTGTGATCGCCAGCGCGTGCTCCAGGTGTTCTCCAACCTGATCGGCAACGCGATCAAGTTCACCCCCGCGGGCGGGCACATCGCGGTCCGGTGTGCTGCGCTCGATGGCTTCGTCCGCTTCGAGGTGGCCGACACCGGGCCCGGCATCGCGCCGGACGCGCTGCGTCGGATCTTCGACACCTACTGGCGGGCCGACCCGGGTGTGGAAGGGGTGGGCCTCGGCCTCTCCATCTCCAAGGCCATCGTCGAGGCGCACGGCGGCGAGATCTGGGCCGAGAGCGAGGTGGGTGCGGGCACGCGCATCTACTTCACGCTGCCGCGCGAAAGCGGCGGCCGACGCAGACGTGCGGGCGGCGCGGGCCCTTAGCTCGGCCTTTCGCCGCAAGAGAAAACCCCGGCCGTCACACGCGACGGCGGGGTTTCTTTCATCATGGGCCGGGTGGGGGTCGAACCCACGACCTTGGGCTTAAAAGGCCCCTGCTCTACCGGCTGAGCTACCGGCCCGTGTGCAAATTAACGGAAAATTGGCGTGACTTCAACGATTCTGGCCGGATGCGCACGCCTTACAACGGCTCCTCCGGCTCGGGCCCGCCGCGGATCGCGATGCGGTGCCCGATCCAGGCACCCAGCACGGCGGCCGCCATCTGCTCGAACATGATGGCGGCGGCCAGGCCGGGGGTGAGGGCGGTCCATTCCGGGAGCGCGAAGAGCAGGTCCACCAGCACGTGCAGGAGGAACCACGCGAGCAGCGAGGTGATGCCGACGCCGATGGCGTGCAGGATGGGCGCGTCGATGGAGCGGAAGCCGATGAAGAATCCGCCGACGCCGAACCCGACCGCGACGGCGGCGGCCCCCCAGAGTGCATCGGCGCCGATGTCGCCTTCCATGATGCGGAACCCGATCAGTGCCAGGACCACGAGCGATGTGGCTGCGACGGCGACCAGCCACCCCGTGAGGACCCACACCGGCCGGACGTTCTGGAGATGCTCGGGATGCACGGCGCTCCTCCTGCTCCACCGTCGCGAGCCGGCACGGCGCAGGCCGAAAAGCCGACGCGGCCGCGGCAGGATCTCAGTCGCCCGCGACCACCTCCGGCACCGATTCTTCCGCGAGGGCGGGTGCGCGTCCCGGCCGCAGCCGAGCGAGCCACGCGCCTGCGCGCACGTGCCGCAGGTCGTCCAGCAGCGTATAGACGACCGGCACGACGAACAGCGTGAGCAGCGTGGAGGTGAAGAGGCCGCCGATGATGGCGCGGGCCATGGGCGCGCGCTGCTCGGAGCCTTCCCCGATCGCGAAGGCGAGCGGCAGCATGCCGAAGATCATGGCGGCGCTGGTCATCAGGATCGGCCGCAGCCGGATGCGGGCCGCGGTCAGGATCGCGTCGGTGCGGGCCCACCCCTGCGCCCGTTGCCGGTTCGTGAAATCGATGAGCAGGATGCCGTTCTTCGTGACCAGCCCCATCAGCATGATGAGGCCGATCATGGTCATGACGTTCAGGTTGCCGTTCGTCACGAGCAGCGCCAGGGCCACGCCGATGAAGCTGAGCGGCAGCGCGAGCATGATCGAGAGCGGCTGGACGAAGGAGCCGAACAGGGAAGCCAGGATCAGATAGATGAAGACGACGGCCAGGACCAGCGCCTCCAGCACGTAGCTCTTGGTCTCCTCCAGGTTTTGGACGTCACCGGTGAAGGCGGTGCGGTAGCCCGGCGGCAGCCCGAGCTGGTCGATCGTGCCGCGAACCTCGCGCACGACCTCGCTGAGCTTGTGGCCGGGCAGTACGCCGGCGGACACCGAGATCTGGCGCTCGAGCATGCGGCGCTCGATCTGCTGCGGGCCGACACCGGCGCGGATCTCCGCGACCTGCGCGAGCGGCACCATGGCCGGCCGGCCGGTCGCGTCCAGGTTCGAGCTGGGCACCGGCATTTCGGCCACATCCGCGGCGGACGCGCGCATCGAGATCGGGTAGAGGATGACGACGTCGTGGGAATAACCGAGCGCGTCCTCGTACTGCGTCACGCGCTGCCCGGCGAAGAGCGGCCGCAGCGTGCCCGCGATGCTGCCGACGCTCACGCCCGCGGCCCACGCCTGCTCGCGGTCCACGTCGACATCGAGCTGCGGGACCTCGCCCTCTTCGCTCGAGTTCGGCTCCGCCACGCCCGGCACCCGGCGCACCGCCCCGAGCACCTGCTCGGCCGCGAGCTTCAGCCGGGTCGGCTCCGGACCCTGCACGTTGATAATGATCGGCTGGCGGTAGCCGCCGAAGAGCGTGGGCGTGCCGGTGATGACCGGGCGTACGCCCGGAATCTTGCGCAGCTCCGCGCGCAGCTCGTCCTGGATCTGCCAGAGCGTCCGGTCCCGCTCGCGCTTGTCCCGGAGCCGGACGAAGATCTGGCCGCTGCTGGTCGTGCCCATGAAGCCGCCGCCCACCGACAGGTAGGTGAACTCCACATCCGGCTGCCGCCGCAGGAAGGCCGCGATCTCCTGTCCCTTCGCGACCGAGGCCTCGAGGCGCGTGCCGGGCGGCATGCGGAAGCGCACGTTGAACTCGCCCCCGTCGACCTCCGGCATCCAGGTGAAGCCGAGGCGCGGCAGGATGAGGAAGGCGACGAGGACCGAGCCGGCCGCCGCGGCGATGACCGTCGCGCGGTGGCCGAGCGCCCAGCGCAGCCACTGCGGGTAACGCTCCGCGAGCTGCTCGAAACGGGCGTTGAAGCCGCGCGCGAAGCGACGGATCGGCCCCAGCCGGCGAGCTGCCGCGGCCGCACCCCCGTGCTCGACCTCGGGGTCCGCCCACACGCTCGACAACATCGGATCCAGCGTGAAGGAGACGAACAGGGAGACGAGCACTGCGAACGCGACCGTCACGCCGAACTGGAGGAACAGCAACCCGATCTGGCCGCCCATGTACGCGACCGGCAGGAAGACGGCGACGACCGCGAGCGTGGTCGAGGTGACGGCCAGGCCGATCTCGTTCGTCCCTTCGCGCGCCGCGCGGTAGTGGTCCTTCCCCATCTCCAGATGGCGGACGATGTTCTCACGCACCACGATGGCATCATCGATCAAGAGCCCGATCGCCAGCGACAGCGCCATCAGCGTCATGGTGTTCACGGTGAAGCCGAACACCCACATGATGAAGAAGGCGGAGATGATGCTGACGGGCAGCGTGAGTCCGGTGATGACCGTCGAACGCCACGAGTTGAGGAAGAGGTAGATGATCGCGATGGTCAGGACGGCGCCGAGCACGAGCGTGGCCTGCACGTCGGACAGCGCATTGCGGATACGGCGGGAATCGTCACGAATGACGGCCAGGCGGATGTCCCGCGGCAGCCGCCGCTCGATCTCGGCGGCCGCGGCGCGTACGCCATCGGCCACCTGCACCGTGTTCGCGCCGGAGATCTTGCGGATATCGAGCGAGACCGCGGCCACGCCGTTCATGAAGGCAGCACTGCGCGGCTCCTCCGTGCCATCCACGACGGTGCCGACATCGCCGATGCGGATCGGCGCACCCTCGCGGCTACTGACGACGATATCGGCGAAGGCGCGGGGATCGCGGACGCGGCCGGTGACGCGCACGAGCCGCTCGGTCTCCCCGCGCTGCACGCGGCCGGCCGGCACCTCCTGGTTCTCTCGTTGCAGCGCGGCGGCGACCTGGACGGGGCTCGTGCCGTACGCCTGCATCGCGGCGGGATCGAGCTGCACCTGAATCTGCCGGTTGCGGCCGCCGACCACGTCCACTTCGCCGACGCCGGCCACGGTCTCGAAGCGCGGCTTGATCACCTCTTCGGCGAGGTCGGTGAGCTCGCGGATGGCGCGCTCGCGGCTCTGGAGCGCGAGCGCCATGATCGGCCGCTCGTTCGGGTCGAAGTGCCGGATCACCGGCTCGAGCACGTCTTCCGGCAGCTGCCGGCGCATGGCCGCGACCTTCGCCTGCACGTCCTGCTGCGCCACGGCGACGTCCGTGCCCAGATGCAACATCACCCGCACGATGGAGCTGCCCTCGAACGAGGTGGAGGTCACCTCCTTCACGCCGCGCACCGTCGTCAGCGACTCCTCGATCGGCCGCGAGACCTCACGCTCCATCACCTGCGGTGAGGCGCCGGGATAGGAGGTCTGCACGATGACGACCGGGTAAGTGACGTCCGGGTACTCGTCGATGGCCAGACGGCGGTGGGACACGACCCCGAGCACCACCAGAGCCAGGATCATCATGGTGGCGAAGACGGGTCGCTTGATGGAGACGTCCGACAGGAACATTGCTTTCTCGGGATCGGGCTCGGGCTCGGGCTCGGACTACGGTGAACGGGATCGCTGCGGCCGTGCGGATGCTCCCGCCGGCCGGTCGCCGCCGATCACCTGCACGCGCATGCCGTCCCCCAGCATGCCGACGTTCCCGACCACGACCCGGTCGCCCTCCTGCAGCCCGTCGGTGACCTGCGCGCTGCCGCCGGCCTCGTCCACGATCCCGAGCGTAACCGGGATGTGGGCGAGGATGTCCTGCTCGATCTTGTAGACGTACGGGTCGCCGGCCTCCGTGCGGCGGAGCGCGGCGGTCGGGACGACGAGCGCGCCCTGGATCACCTGCCGGATGATCCGGCCCGTGGCGAAGGTGCCCCCTTTGAGCGCGCCGCCGGGGTTGGGCACGTTCACGTAGACGGTCAGCGCGCGCGAGGCCGGATCGACGGTCGGGCTCACGCGCGCGATGCGTCCCTCGAAGGAGTGGCCGTCCGCGCCGAAACGCACGGGTTGACCGGGCCTGAGCCCGTTCGCTCGACGAGCCGGCACGGCGGCGGCGAGCTCGAGCGCGTCGCTGCGCACGACCGTGAACAGCGTGGCGCCGCGGCTCACGCGCTCGCCGCCGGCGACCTGGCGCGTCTCGACCACGCCGCTGATAGGCGCGAGCACGCGCGTGTCGCGCGATTCCAGGCTCGTCGCCCGCAGCCGCGCCTCCGCGGCCGCCAGCCGGGCGCGCGCGGCTGCGACCGCCTGCTCGGCGGTCCTGACCTCGGCTTCCGGCACGGCGCCCTCGCGGAAGAGCTCGCGCGCCTGCTCCTGCCGCCACTCCGCGTTGGCCAGCTCGCTTTGCGCCGAGGCGACGTCGGCCTCCGCGCTGCGCCGGAGGCTCTCCTGCTCACTGTCGTCGAAGCGTGCCAGCAGCTGTCCCGCGCGCACGACCTGTCCCTCGCGCGCGTGCACGGTCAACAGATCGCCCTCGATGCGGGCGCGAACCGTGACGCGCTCCAGCGGCTCGAGCGTGCCGGTGATCGGGGTGCTTTCCTCCACGTTCGCGCGGCGCGCCTGCGCCACGTCGCGCGCCGCCAGCGTGACACCGCCGCGGCCGGACGCGCTGGGCCCACGGCTGCCGGAGGCATTGCCGGACACGCCTGCCGCGCGGGCCGGGGCCGCTTCGCCGCGCTCGCTCGCGTCGGTGCAGGCCGGGAGCCAACCGGTGGCGGCAACCAGCCCGAGCACAGGGAGCGACCGACGCAGCGAACGAATCAAGCGACTCGGCATAAGCTCACAGATTCGGCACCAGCGGGAGCGGCTTGCCCAGCGCGTGGGCCAGCTGCGCCGCGGCCAGCAGCAGGTCGTGGACGGCCCGGACCTGATTGGTTTGAGCCGTGAGCAGGGCGAGCTGCGCATCGGAGACCTCGAGCTGCGTGCTCAGGCCACGCTCGAGGCGGAGCCTGGCCAGGCGCAGCGCCTCGGCCGCCTCCAGCGCAGTCTGCCGCTGCGCCTCGTGCGTGGCACGAGCGCGCCGCAGGTCCGCGCGCGCCCCTGCCACCTCCAGCGCCACCACCTCGCGCTGCTGGTTGAGCCGCAGCTTGGCGACCTTCGCCTCCGCCTGCGCGAGGTCGACGTTGGCGCGCACGCGCAAGCCCTGGAACAGCGGCCAGCTGAGCTGAACACCCAGCAGCCGATCCGGGAACCACCCGCCGTTCTGGGCCGTGCAGGAGCGCGTGGGCGGCGTACCCGGCGGGCATTCGGTCGCGAAGACCTGCCCACGCGAGAACGGGAAGACGTTGTCCCGCGGGAACGCCTGATACCCGCTCTGCACGAAGACCGAGAGGCTCGGGAAGAGATCGGCTCGGGCCACGCTCACGGCGTCGTCGCGCGCCTTGGCCTGCAGCTCGAGCGCGCGCAGCAGCGGCCGCTCCGCGCCGCGCGTCGAATCGCGCTCCAGCTCGAGCGCCAGCGCCGCGACCAGTGAATGCTCGAGCGCCGTGATCAGCCGGATCGGCTGCTCCAGCGGGATGTTCGCCAGACGCTTCAGCTCGAGCAGCGCGAGCTCGCGCTCCGCGCGCGCCTGCAGCACGAGCGGCTCCCGGTTGGCGCGCTCGACGCGCGCCCGCAGCACGTCGTAGCGGGCGCTGCGGCCGGCCCGCTCGAGACTCTCGACCTGCTCCAGGCGCGCGCCCGCGAGCTGGTAGTCCGCCTCCTGGATCTCGCTGAGTCGGGCCGAGAGGAGCGCGGCGAGATACGCCTGCAGCACATCGAACGCGACCTGGGAGCGCGTCTCCGCAACCGTCAGCTCCGCCGCGTCGCGCAGCTTGTTGGCAGCTCGGGCGGCGGAGAAGATCCTGCCTCCCTGAAACAGCGGCTGCGACAGGTTCGCGTTCAAGGTGTACGTGTTCGGCTGATTGAAGATCTGGCCGACCGCCTCGCCGCGCGCGTTGCGGTACACGTGCGTGAAGCCGCCCGAGAGTCGCAGCTGGGGCAGCCCCGCGGCGCGCGCGACCGCCGCTTGCGCGTCCGCGACATCGTGTTGTGCGCCCGCGAGTCGGGCCTCATCGCCCGCGCGCAGTGCGCGCGTGACGGCCTCCTCCAGCGACAGCGTGGCCGTATCCAGCGCCGCAGGCTCCGATGCCTGTGCTTCGAGCGAAGCGCTCGGGCACGCCAGCAGCGCGTTCAGCACCAGAAAGGCTCGCCAGGATCGCATAGGGTATTGGGCCAAAACTGGTTTGCGTCCACGGCCGCGTTCGCGCAGATCGCTCTGCGCCTCCGCGCCTCCGCGTGCCCGCGTCTCCGCGTAATCAATCACCCAGCTCGAACGAGAGCTGCTGCCGGAAGGACAGGCGGTGATGCGGCGTGGGGCCGAGGCGGCGCAACGCGTCCAGGTGATCGGCGGTCGCATAGCCGGCGTTGTGCTCCCAGCCGTAGCCGGGATACCGGCGCGCAAGCTGCCGCATCAACCGGTCCCGCATGACCTTTGCCACGATGGACGCGCACGCGACGCTATGCACGAGTGCGTCCCCGTACGGCATGGCCGTATATCCCACGTCCAGCTCCGGCACCGGCCGGCCGTCCACGATCACGTGCTGCGGAGCAACGCGCAGCCGGCGGACGGCCCGGCAGATCGCCAGGTGCGACGCGCGCAGGATGTTCAACCGGTCGATCTCCCGCGCGCTCGCCGCGCCCAGGCCGATGCTGATGGCTTGCCGGCGGATCTCGCCCGCGAGACGCTCGCGGGCGTCCGGCAAGAGTGACTTGGAGTCTGCGACGCCGGGAATGCCGATGCGCGGCGGCAGGATCACCGCCGCGGCCACGACGGGTCCCGCCAACGGACCGCACCCGACCTCATCCACGCCGGCGATGTGCACGAGCCCCTGCGCCCAGTACTCCTCCTCATAGGCGAGAAGCTTCTTGAGGCGACGGCGCTCGGCACGGCGGCGCGCCGCCGCCCGCGCGGCCCTGGATTTACCGGGCTCCCCTTCCCGCTCCCGACCGGTGAGCATGAGGCGCCCCGGCGGCGGCTCAGCTCTGCTTCTCGCGGATCCGCGACGCCTTGCCGCGCAGCCGGCGCAGGTAGTAGAGCTTGGCGCGGCGCACGTGGCCCTGCCGCACCACCTTGATCGACTCGATCGTCGGCGAATGCAACGGGAAAATGCGCTCGACACCCACGCCGCTCGAGACCTTGCGCACGGCGAAACTCGCGCTCACGCCCGCGCCGCGCCGCGCGATGCACACCCCCTCGAACGCCTGGATGCGCTCCTTGTCGCCTTCGCGCACGCGCACGTTCACGCGGATCGTGTCGCCGGGAGCGAAATCGGGCAGGTCCGCCTTGAGTTCTTCCTTCTGGATCCGCTGTATGATGTCCATGGTCGCCTCCTGCGCGCGTATGCCTTCGTCCCGGCTGGAGCGGCCCGGGCAGCCAACCGCCCGACCACTCTCTCCATCACTGACGCCTCAGCGCCGAAAACCGTTGATGCCTCACTCGCCACCGGCATCCCCGCTCGCCTGCAAGTGCCGCTGCCAGAGGTCGGGCCGCCGCTCGCGCGTGAGCCGCTCCGCCTCGCGGCGGCGCCAGGCCGCGATGCGCGCGTGGTCACCTGACAGCAGCTCGGCCGGTACCGTGTGCCCACGGTATGCGGCCGGCCGCGTGTACGACGGCGGGCTGAGCAATCCTTCGTCGTAAAACGAATCGGTCGCGGCGGACTCGTGCGTCCCGAGCGCGCCCGGCAGCAGCCGCACCACCGCATCGGCAACGGCCAGCGCGGCAACCTCGCCGCCGCTCAGCACGAAATCACCGAGCGAGATCTCCTCCGTGGCCAGGTGCTCCGCCACCCGCTGGTCCACGTCCTTGTAATGGCCGCACAGGAGCGTCAACTCCTCCCGAACGGCGAAGCGGACGGCGTCCGCGTGCTCGAATCGCTTCCCGCGCGCCGAGAGCAGAACGATCGAGCCTGTCGGCGCGAGCGCCTCCACCGCTTCGAAAAACGGCTCGGGCTTCATGACCATTCCCGTACCGCCGCCGTACGGCGTGTCATCGACGGTGCGGTGCCGGTCGTGCGTGTAGTCGCGCAGATCCACGATCCGGTACGTCACCAGCCCGGTCTCCGCCGCTCGGCCCGGGATGCTCAGCGAGAGCGGACCCGAGAAGAACTCGGGGAAGATCGTGACGATGTTGATCTTCACTTTAGTCGACAGTTAACAGTTTACAGTTGACAGTCGACCGTTGTCAGCGGCACCCGGGAAAAACTGTCGACTGTGAACCGTCGACTGTGAACTGGTTACAGTTCCAGCAGCCCCGGCGGCGGCTTGATCACGATTCGTCGCGCCTCGCGGTCCACCTTCTTCACGATGCGCTCGCTGTACGGGACGAGGTGCAGCTTGCCGTCCTCGCTCTTCACCTCGAGCAGGTGCGCGGGCTTGGTCTCGTAGACCTCGCGCACGCGGCCGACCCGTTCGCCTTCGACCGTCACGACCTCGGCGCCGAGCAGCTGGTGGTAGTAGACCTCATCCTCCGCGAGCGGCTCCAACCGTGCCAGCGGCACCAGCAGGTAGCGCTGCGCGAACGGCTCGACCGCGCTGCGGTCGTCGTAGCCGTCGAACTTGATCAGCAGCCCTCGCTTGAACGGACGGCTGCGTTCCACCCGCAGCGTCTCGGGCGCCTCGCCGGGCTGGCCCTGCTCGCCGCCGAGCAGAACCTCGGCGTCGTACGCGAAGATGACCTCCGGACGATCGGTCAGCGGCCAGACGAAGACCTCGCCCCGGGTGCCGTGCGGCTTGCTCACGTGGCCGACGACGAGGTGCTCCGGCTCGTGCGCGCGCGG
>JACQPS010000345.1 GCA_016207445.1 Gemmatimonadota bacterium
CGTCACCCAGTGCTACGCGCTCGATTCTCTGGTGCGCGGCGGGCTGCTCACGCTCAATCAGCTCGCCGCAGAGCTCTTCCTCGACAAGAGCACGGCCAGCCGGGTCGTGGACGCGCTGGAGCGCAAGCGCTACCTGCGGCGGCGGCCGCATCCCGAGGACGGGCGCGCGATCCTGCTCGAGCCCACCGCGGCCGGCCGCCGCCTGCACGAGCGCATCGAGCACGACATCATCGCAGCGGAGAAGACGCTGCTGGCCGAGCTCGAGCCGGAGGTCCGCGAGGCGACCACGCGCCTGATCGCGCGTCTCGCCCGCGCGGCTGCGTCAGGGGCCAAGGTCAGGGGGTCAGGGGTCAGCCGTTCGCGAGCGTCCGACCTGCACCAGTACACCGCCGCCGCACGGACCCTGACCCCTGACCCCAGATCCCTGATCGTTGACTAACCTCGGAGGAAACTGTGACTGGCATACGACAGGCGGTGCGGCGGCGTTACGCGGCGGTCGCCCGGCAGGTGCTGACAGGCGGACAGGCGAGCTGCTGCGGCAGCGCGGATGCAGACGCGATCAGCCGCGACCTGTACAGCGGCGCGCAGCTCGCGGCGCTGCCGGCGGACGCGGTGGCGGCGTCGCTGGGGTGCGGCAACCCGACGGCGCTGGCGGAGCTGCGTCCGGGCGAGGTGGTGCTGGACCTGGGCTCGGGTGGCGGGATCGATGTGCTGCTGTCGGCGCGGCGTGTGGGTCCGACCGGGAAGGCTTACGGCCTGGACATGACGGACGAGATGCTGGAGCTGGCGCGGCGGAACCAGCGGGAGGCCGGCGTCGCGAACGCCGAGTTCCTGAAGGGGCACATGGAGGAGATCCCGCTGGGTGATGGCAGCGTCGACGTCGTCATCTCGAACTGCGTGGTGAACCTCTCGCCCGACAAGGACCGCGTGCTGGCCGAGGCGTTCCGCGTATTGCGGCCCGGCGGCCGGCTCGCGATCTCGGACATCGTGGCGCAGGCGGAGCTGCCCCGCGCGTTCAAGCGCGTGGTGGAGCTGTGGAGCGGGTGCCTGGCGGGCGCGCTGACCGAGCAGGAGTACGGGTCGAAGCTCGCGGCGGCGGGGTTCGTGGACGTGGAGGTGGAGGTCACGCGGGTGTACACGCCGGACGATCTTCGGTCGGCGGCCCTGCGGTTGCTGGCGCGCGGGGCGGTGCGGGCGCTGGCCAATGGCGCTGCCGGCTTTTATGCGGCGTTCGTGCGCGCGCGCAGGCCGTGACGGCAGGGGTCAGGGATCAGGGGTCGGGGATCAGTCGTCCGGGGGCGTCCGACACGCACCAATACACCGCCGGCGCACGGAGCCCTGGCGCCTGGCCCCTGACCCCTGGCCCCTGACTCAATGCACTCCCGCCGCCGCCGTTGGCGCCGCGGCGGGCACCGCGGTGGCGACGCGGGCCGCGAACGCGCCGAAGAGCGCGATCCAGATGTTGCCGAGCGAGTAGAGGAGCCGCGCCAGGTTCCAGTTCTCCTCGACCAGGAACCCGCTCGCGAGCTCGACCACGGCCACGGCCACGCCGAGCAGGCCGAGCCAGCGCGGGAACGCGGCGTCGCGGCTGAGGGCGAGGGCGAAGCAGCCGATGCCGACCCAGAACAGCGTCGCGGCCACCGGGATCAGCCCCATCAGGTGGGTATTGATCGCCTCGTAGGCGTGCTGCGCGGCCACGTCCCCCTCTCTCCCGACCAGCATCGAGAAGCTGCCCACCTCCGGCGCCACGACGGTGATGATGTTGGCAGCGCCGAGCACGGCGATGCCGAGCCCGACCGCGGCCCACCCCTCGCTGGCCGAGGCACCGAAATGGCGGATGAGGGCGACGAACCCACCGATCGTCAGCGCGGTGCCCAAGGCGAGGAGCCAGTGCGAGAGCTGCCACTGCGCCTGGGGCAATGCCGACGCCTCCGCGAGCGACATCGGCTGCGGGGGGTGCAGCCAGATGCCGATCATGGCGGCCAGACCGCCGAGCACGAGGGCGTAGCCGCCGACCCGGTAGAGCGATGCGTGTCGCATAATCGCCTCCGATGAACGGGGAAGGGATGAAGCGCTAGCGGGCGGGCACGAACCGGTAGACGTTGCCGTTGCCGGAGGTGACGTACAGCTCGCCGGCGGCATCTTCGCCGAAGGAGGTGATCCGGCCGACGTCGCCGAAGGCCCACTGCTTGGCGGGTGCCTCCCGCGCGGGATGGTACTTGTAGCGGCGGATCCAGCCCTCGCACCAGGCGGCGTAGCAGTAGTGGCCGACGATGGCGGGAATGCGCGCGCCGCGGTAGACGAGCCCGCCGGTGATCGAGCAGCCGTCGCCGTGATCGTACTCGAGGATCGGCGCCACGAGCCCGGTGCGGTCACAAGCGTTGCGGGCGTAACAGTGCGCGCCCTCCATGATGTTCCAGCCGTAGTTCAGGCCGCCCTGATCCAGCGGAGCGGCGTTGATCTCCTCCCACTGGTTCTGTCCCACATCGGCGATGTAGAGGAGCCCGGACGCCGGATCGAAATCGAAGCGCCACGGATTGCGGAGACCGTAGGCCCAGATCTCACCACGCATGCCGGCCCGTCCCACGAACGGGTTGTCCGGCGGGATGGCGTAGGGGTCGCCGCGGTCCACGTCGATGCGCAGCAGGTCGCCGAGCAGCGTGCCGCGGTTCTGGCCGTGGCCGAGCGGGTCACCGCCCGAGCCGCCGTCGCCCATCCCGATGTAGAGCATGCCGTCGGGCCCGAAGAGGACGAGCCCACCGTTGTGGTTGGCGAACGGCTGGTCGACGCGGAGGATGAGCCGGGCGGAGCCGGGATCGGCGACGTTGCGGTTCCCGCTCACGCAGTAGCGCTCGACGCGCGTGTCCCCGGCGTGGTCCGTGTAGTTGACGTAGAACCAGCCGGTGGAGGCGTAGCGCGGGTGAAACGCCAGGCTGAGCAGGCCCTGCTCCCCGCCGGCGCTCACGCGGGAGCGGATGTCGAGGAACGGCGTGTCCAGCAGTCGGCCGTTCTCGACGATCCGGATGCGCCCGCCCTGCTCGACGATGAAGATGCGCGCGTCCTCGCGTGGCGCGGTCACGTAGAGCGGGTCGCGCAGCCCGCTGGCCACGACCTCGAGTCGCACCTCGGCCTCCGCGCTGGACCCGTTCGGCGCGGGCGGCGGCTCGGGCTCGGAGCAGGCGCAGAGCACGGCCAGGCAGAACGGGACCACGGGGCGGCTCACCGCATTGATAGACGTCGGGAAAGTGCGGCCAATATGCGGGGCGCAGCCGCGCGGCGCAATCGAGAAAGAGGCGGCGCATGGCGCGAGGCCTCGTAGTGGGGGTCAGGGGTCAGGGATCAGGGGCGAGGGCTCCGTGCGCCGACGGTGTACTGGTACGTGTCGGACGCCCGCGGACGGCTGACCCCTGACCCCTGACCCCTGACCCCTCAGTATCCCGCCGGTGCGGGCACGCCCGCCTCGGGGAAGATGATCTTTCCCTCGTGCAGGCTGGCGCCGCGCAGCGCCAGGGCCAGCACCTCCCCCAGGTCGCCGACCAGGTGGAAGCTCAGGTGCTCGCGCACCTCCACCGGCAGGTCGTCCAGGTCGGGCTCGTTCTCCCGCGGCAGGATCACCTCCGCGATGCCCGCGCGGTGCGCGCCCAGCACCTTCTCCTTCACTCCGCCGATCGGCAGCACGCGGCCAGTGAGGGTGATCTCACCGGTCATGGCGAGGTCGTGGCGCGCGGGCCGGCCGGACAGGGCCGAGACCAGCGCCGTCGCCATGGTGACCCCGGCCGACGGGCCGTCCTTCGGAATCGCGCCCGCGGGGACGTGGATGTGGATCTCGAGGTCCTTCAGGTGGTCCTCCGGGATCCCCAGCCGGTCGTGGTGCGTCTTGGCGTACGTGAAAGCCGCGCGCGCAGACTCCTTCATGACGTCGCCGAGCTGCCCCGTCAGGATCAGGTTGTCCTTGCCCTGCGAGATGCTCGCCTCGACGAACATGATGTCGCCGCCCATGGGCGTGTAGTACATGCCCGTGGCCACGCCGACCGTATCCTCCGCCGCGGCCCGCTCCGGGTGCACGCGCGCGCGGCCCAGCAGCGGCTGGACCTCGTCGGCATCCACCGCGATCTTCGTGACCTGGCCGCCCGCGATGCGACGCGCCGCCTTGCGCGCCAGCTTGCCGAGCTCGCGCTCGAGCTGCCGCACGCCCGCCTCGCGCGTGTACCCGCTGACGAGCTTCTGGATGGCCGCATCGGTGACCTCCAGCTGCTCGTCCGCCAGCCCGCTCTCGCGCCGCTGGCGCGGCAGCAGGAAGCGCTTCGCGATCTCCAGCTTCTCCTGCTCCGTGTAGCCGGCGAAGTCCACCAGCTCCATGCGGTCGAGCAGCGGCGCCGGGATGTGGTCGCGCCAGTTCGCCGTCGCGATGAACATGACCTCGGACAGGTCGAACGGCACGCCCAGGTAGTGGTCGACGAACGCGTGGTTCTGCGCCGGGTCCAGCACCTCCAGCAGCGCGGCCGCCGGGTCGCCCTGCAGGCTCACGCCGAGCTTGTCCACCTCGTCCAGCAGGAAGACCGGGTTCTTGGTGCCGGCCTGCCGCAGGCCCTGGACAATGCGGCCGGGCATGGCGCCGACGTAGGTGCGCCGGTGGCCACGCACATCGGCCTCGTCGCGCGCACCGCCCAGCGCGACGCGCACGTACTTGCGGCCGAGCGCGCGCGCGATCGACTTCGCGATGGAGGTCTTGCCCACGCCCGGCGGGCCGACGAAGAGCAGGATCGGACCACGCCCGACCGCACGCGCCTTCGCCTGAGGGATGTCATTCTCCGTTTCGGCCACGCCGGCGCCGCCCGCAGTCTCTGCGGCCTCCGTGCCCTCTACGGCACGTGATACGCCGGGGAGCAGACCCTCAGCCGGAGACGCCGGGACGCCCGCGGAGGCCGCTTCCATCTGCAGCTTGCGCACGGCCAGGAACTCGAGCACGCGGTCCTTCACGTCCTCGAGCCCGTAGTGATCCTCATCCAGGATCTGCTGGGCGACGCCGAGATCGATCTTGTCCTCGGTGCGCTCGCCCCAGGGCAGCTCCGTGACCCACTCGAGGTAGGTGCGGATGACCTGGTATTCGGCCGACTGCGCGGGCGTGCGCTCCAGCCGGCGCAGCTCGCGCTGCACCTCGGAACGCGCATCCTCGGGGAGCGGCAGCGCGGCGAGCCGCTCCTTGAGCTCCTCCAGCTCGCCCGCCTCGTTCTCCTCGCCCAGCTCGCGCTGGATCGCCTTCATCTGCTCGCGCAGCAGCAGCTCGCGCTGCTTCTCACCCAGCTCCTCCTGCACCTGCTGCTGGATCTCCTGCTGCGCCTCGAGCCGCAGCAGGTCGCGCTCCACGGCGATCAGCACGCTGCGCATGCGCTCCTCGACCGCGAGCAGCTCGAGCAGCGCCTGCTTCTCCGCCGGCGGAACATCCACATAGAAGGCGACGAGGTCCGCGAACGCGCCCGGCGACTCGACACCCTCCACCAGCTGCGCCAGCGCCTCGGCCGGAATGCCGCGGCGCCGGCCGAGCTCGGCCGCGCGCTCGCGCAGCTCGCGGTCCAGCGCTGTGAACGCAGAATCCGTCGCGCTCGGCGGCGCCTGATCTTCCACGGACTTCACGACCGCCTCCAGCATCGCCTCGCCGGAACGGCGGTAGCTCAGTGCCAGCGCCCGCTGCTCCCCCTGGAGCAGGAGCTGAAGGCCGCCACGACCACGCTGCACCTGCACGATGCGCACGATCACGCCCATCTGGTGCAGCAGCTCCGGCGTCGCCTCCTCGACGTTCTCGCGCTGGCAAACCGCCAACATGCGCCGGTCGCCCTCCAGGGCCTTCTGGATCGCCTCCATCGTCCCCGGCCGACCCGCGCTGATCGGTACCGCCACCCCCGGAAAGACTACCGTCTCCCGCAGTGGCAGAACCGGAAGCGTCAGTCGCTCTCCCATCGATCCACTCAACCTTTCTCCCGTTCCAATGCGCCTGGCCTGCCCGCCCGTCCTGGCCCGGCGGCAGGGCCGCCGGCCCGGAATCTTCCTCGAGGCAGCAAGCTTGCCACGCGGGGTGATTCCAGCCAAGTACCTGTGACCGCGCCACTTATGGCTTTTCCAACGAACGCTGAAATATAGCGAACTTCGAGCCGGAATGGCAGCGGGGCGGGCCGGGCTGCCGTTCGGGCAGGCAACGGCAATTCAGTCGCAAAGGACGCAAAGGCCGCAAAGATCGCCTACGCCAGAACCGAGCGGAGCCCGGCGATCAAAACTCAACCAATGTCGTTTCGGTGTTCGCAGGGCCCGCGGAATTGCCCGACGAAGCCTTTGCGGTCTTTGCGCCCTTCGCGGTGAAATGACCTTGAGATTCGCCCGCGCGCGTGACAGGTTGCCGCAAGGCCCTGGAACGGAGGCAGTGCGATGGCCACAGCCGAAATCTCACGCGTGGTGCGCGCGCCGCGAGGTCCCGAGCGGCGGTGCAAGGGCTGGGCGCAGGAGGCAGCGCTGCGCATGCTCATGAACAACCTGGATCCCGAGGTCGCGGAGCGGCCGGAGGAGCTGGTAGTCTACGGCGGCATGGGGAAGGCGGCGCGGAGCTGGGAAGCGTTCGACGCGATCGTGCACACGCTGCGGGAGCTCGCGAACGACGAGACGCTGCTGGTGCAGTCGGGCAAGCCGGTGGGTGTGTTCCGCACGCACACCTGGGCGCCGCGTGTCCTGATCGCGAACTCGAACCTGGTGCCGCGCTGGGGGACCTGGGAGGTGTTCCGCGAGCTGGAGCGGCAGGGGCTGATCATGTACGGCCAGATGACGGCCGGCTCGTGGATCTACATCGGCACGCAGGGCATCCTGCAGGGCACGTATGAAACCTTCGGCGCGGCCGCGCGCGAGCACTTCGGCGGTTCGCTCAAAGGGCGTTGGGTCCTGACCGGCGGGATGGGCGGCATGGGCGGCGCGCAGCCGCTCGCGGCCACGATGAACGAGGGGGCCATTCTGGTCGTGGAGGTGAATCCGCGTCGCATCGAGCGGCGGCTCGAGACCGGCTACTGCGACCGCATGGCCGACGATCTGGACGAGGCGCTCGACCGGGTGCTGGTTGCGCGCCAGCGAGGCGAGGCGCTGTCCGTGGGGCTGGTCGGCAACTGTGCGGAGGTGCTGCCGGAGCTCGTGCGCCGTAACGTCGTCCCGGACGTGCTCACGGACCAGACCTCGGCGCACGACGCGCTGAACGGCTACATCCCCGCGGGGCTGTCGCTGGAGCAGGCCGAGACGCTGCGGGCGCGTGACCCCGACGAGTACGTGCGCCGCGCGATGGACTCGATGCGCGCGCACTGCGAGGCGATGGTCGAGCTGATGCAGCGCGGGGCGGTCACCTTCGACTATGGCAACAACCTGCGCGGCCAGGCGAAGGACGCCGGGTTCGCGAATGCCTTCGCGTACCCCGGCTTCGTGCCCGCGTACATTCGCCCGCTCTTCTGCGAGGGCAAGGGCCCGTTCCGCTGGGTCGCGCTCTCGGGGGATCCCGCGGACATCCGCCGCACGGACGAGCTGGTGCTGGAGCTGTTCCCGCGCGACCCGCACCTGCAGCGCTGGATCCGCATGGCGCAGCAAAAGGTGCAGTTCCAGGGGCTGCCCGCGCGCATCTGCTGGCTGGGGCAGGGGGAGCGCGCGCGTTTCGGCGTGGCGCTGAACGACCTGGTCGCGCGTGGCGAGCTCCAGGCGCCCATCGTGATCGGCCGCGACCACCTGGACACCGGCTCCGTCGCCTCGCCGTTCCGCGAGACGGAGGGGATGAAGGATGGCAGCGACGCCGTGGCCGATTGGCCCGTGCTCAATGCGCTGCTCAACACCGCCTCCGGCGCGAGCTGGGTCTCCTTCCACC
>JACQPS010000013.1 GCA_016207445.1 Gemmatimonadota bacterium
GGCGCGATCCAGGCGCTGCAGCGCGCAGTCGAGGCGGATTCGGCGTTCGCGCTCGCGCACTACCGGCTGACCACCGCAGCGTGGTGGGCCGAGCGGCACAGTCTCGCGGACGCGGCGCTCGAGCGCGCGCTACGGCACGGCGCCGGCCTGGCCGAGCACGACCGGCTCTTGATCCAGGCCGCGCACGCGTTCCGCCGCGGCAGCCATGCGGAAGGCGAGCGGCTGTACCGGCAGATCGTGGCCGCCTACCCCGATGACGTGGAAGCGTGGTACGAGCTCGGGGAGGTGGTGCTGCACACGGGAGCTTTCCGCGGCCAGAGTCTATCGGACGCCCGGGAGCCGTTCGAGCGAGCCGTCGCCCTCGATCCGCAGCACATGGCCGCGCTCACCCACCTCACCAACGTGGCCGCCGCGGAAGGGAAGAAGGCGGAGCTCGATTCGCTGACTCGCCGCGTGCTGGCCATCGGCGGCCAAGAGCAGTGGGAGCTTCGCGCACAGGCGGCGTTCGCTCTGGCTGATACGGCGGAGCAGGCGCGCGTGCTGGCCGAGATCCGGCGTCGGGGCGACGGCGGCATCGCACCCTTCTACGTCGCCTGGAGCGCCGGCGATTTCGACGGCGCCCGGCGCATGATCCGCCTGTACGTTGACCGGCCGACCCGTTCGCCCGGGGAGCGAGCCGCGAGCCACATCTTGCTCGCGCGACTCGAGCTCGCGAGCGGGCGCTGGCGCGCCGCGCAGGCGGAGCTCGACGCGACCAGCGCGCTCGACAGCCAGACAGCGCTCGAGGTGCGGGCCCTTCTGGCCGCTTCGCCGTTCCTGGACCGGCCTAGGGTCGAGCTCGCGCGCCTGCGCGACGCCCTGCTGAGCTGGCAGCCGCGCGCCGTTCCGCGCGACCCGAGCGCCCGGCCGGAGGAAAATCCCCACGGATCGGTGCACGCGCACCTGCGTCTCTACCTGCTCGGCCTGCTGAACGCCCGGCTCGGAGAAGACGCGCCCGCGCTGAGATACGCCTCCGAGGTGGAGGCGTTGGGTGGCCCCACGGCGGCGCGGCTGTTCGGGCGCGACCTCGCCCAGGCGATCCGCGCCGAGGTGGCGCGCGGACGAGGCGATGCCGAGGGCGCGCTCGCCGCCCTCGACCAGGCGCCGTTCTGGACGCACGAAGAGCTGGACGAGCGCTACTCCATCTTCTTCGCGCACGGCCACGAGCTGCTCCTGCGCGCCGACCTGCTGTTCCAGCTCGGACGACTCGAAGAAGCCCTGCGCTGGTACGCCGCCGTGGGCGGCCACAACCCCCTCATCTACCGCGCTCCGTCCCACCTGCGCCGGGCCGAGATCTACGAGCGCCTCGGCCAGCCGCAGCGCGCGGCCGAGCACTACGCCCGCTTCATCGAGCTGTGGCAGGAGTGCGATCCGGAGCTGCGGCCGCTGGTCGAGAACGCCGAGCGGCGGCTGGCGGTGCTCGCGCGCGAGCGTTGAGCGGGCCGTGCCTGAGATCAGCCGCTTTTTCGGCATTGTCATCCGGATGTTCGTAGAACCCGGCGAGCCGCACCAGCGGCCTCACTTCCACGCCTACTACTCGGGTGACGTCGGGGTCTACGCGGTGGACGCAGTAGAACGCATTGCTGGCTTGCTGCCGGTGCCACAGGACCGTATGGTATTGGCCTGGGCGGAGATTCACCGCGAAGCACTGCTGGAGAATTGGCAACTGCTCCAGTCTGGTCGCCTGCCGAAGAAGGTGCCACCGCTGAGCTGACGCCATGCCGCACGAGATTCACCGCGTAACCGGCTTTGAGAAGGTCGCCCCGTTCACGCTGCGTGTGAGTTTCGAGGACGGAACGGAGCAGGTGATCGACTTTCGGCCGGTGCTCGGGGCCGGCGTATTCGAGCCGCTCGAGGAGCCGGCCTACTTCGATCGCGTCCGGCTGGACGAAGAGGTGGGCACGCTCACCTGGCCGAACGGCGCGGATTTCGACCCCGACACGTTGCACAAGTGGCCGACTTACGGGCCGCTGCTGGCCAGGCGAGTCCGCTCGTGGCGCGGCCCGGACCAGGCGGCCTCCTAGCCACGAGTCCTTCCGTGTCTTTCCCGTAAGCAGATGGATGTTCGGCCGTTCCTGGCGGAGCTGAAGCGCCGGCGCGTCGTGCGCGCCGCCGGTCTCAGCCACCGCCGTCGCCAGGCGTACGAGGCGCTGGGCGAGCGCGAAAACGTTGCCCGCCACTACGCGCGCTTCGTCGAGCTGTGGAAGGAATGCGAGCCCGAGCTGCGCCCGCTGCGGGAGGACGCCCGTCGTCGCCTGAGTCGGCTCAGCGGCGAGCCCGCGAGCTGAGGCTCCAGGGAACAGGCTCAGTCAGCGCCAGGCGGAAGTCCGCCCGGCCCACCCGTCGGCCCGCCCGGGTTTCCGCCCGGTAC
>JACQPS010000346.1 GCA_016207445.1 Gemmatimonadota bacterium
CCCTTGGAGGTGGCCCCGATGCCGCCGCGCGAGGCGAACTCGCAGTCGAGATGCACGGGTCCGAGGAGCAGCCCGCCTCCGAACTGGAAGCCGGCCTCGAAGCCGTTCTCGAGCGTGCCGCCGACGCGGATGGGCAGGAAGCCCAGGGGCCGGAATTCGACGAGGCCGGTGAGTCCGGACGCAACCGGATCGACGGTGAAGCCGTAGCCCAGCATCTGCTCGAAGACGAGGCCGGCCGCGACCATGCGGTGCAACCGGTAGCTCGCCTCGAAGCGGAGCAGCCCTGGCAGCGCGATCTCCTCGGTACTCGCCGGAATGGTGTCCAGGCAGGGGGTGGTCGGGCCGGCGCCGTCGCAGCTGGTGGTGTCGAGGCTGTCCAGCGCCTCCAGGAATCCCGCCACGGTGGTGTCGCGCAGCACGAGCCGGCGCACTTCGCGCTCGCCGCGCGTCGCCCTGATGCTGCCCACGCGCGCGACGAGCGCGCTCACGTTGATGCGCTCGCCTACGTCGAGGGATGCGAAGAAGTCCGCCGCGAAGCCCGAGCCGCCCGGCTCGACCGCCTCCGTGGGCATGCTGATGAGCAGGTCCGCGTCCAGTCCCTCGTGGCTGACGGAAATGCCGCTCGTGCCGAGCTCGCCCGCATCGCCGTTGAAGCGCACCCGGTTGTAACCGATGCCGTAGAGGTAGTGCATGCCCAGCCCGACGCGCAGGCGCAGCGCCGGCACATCCAGGGGCAGGTCGAACAGGCCCAGCGCGCCGACATCGCCGAAGGCGATCGTGGTGGCGCCCAGCTCGGTGAGATCGACCGTGAAGGTGTCGCCCTCGAAACCCTCGCGCACCAGCTTCGCCACCTCGTCGGGGACGATGCTCTCGGCGTGGCCGTAGCCGCCGAAGGTCAGCCCGAAGGTCCCGACCCTGGTCGGAAACGTCACGTTCAACTGGAGCTGGCCCCGGCTCATCAGCTCGACGCCTTCGCCTTCCGGCACCAGCCCGCCGATCAGGAACAGGTCGGACGGCCGGAGGTTGAGCGAGTCGTCATCCGCGCTCACGATCTCGTTGATCGCCCACAGATCGCCCACCTCGAGCGTGTTGTTCGACAGCTCGAAGTTGAAGGAGCCCGTGACGCTGACGCCGCCGTCGAGCAGCAGCGCAAACGGATTGCGCTGGTACGGCTGCTGGAAGATGCCGCCCTGCTGTGCAGCCGCCGGCGCGGCCGCCCCGAGCAGCATGCCGGCGGCCAGCAGCCGCCGAGCCAACCTCATCGTCGGGATCGACATCCCGTTCCTCCTCGGCGCGCTCATGGGTTGCAGCTCCCGGGCTCAGGCCCTGCGCAGACTTGCAGGGTCCCGGTCGCGCGAACCTCGATGAAGTCGGCCCTCGATACGTGGGCCCGGCCGCCCGCCGGCGGCTTCACCACGACCTTGATCCCGACACTCAGCTTCGTCTCTCCCTCGACCGGCCGGAACACGTCCAGCCGCGCCGTGGGGATCGTCACGGTCTGGGTGGAGGTACTGGGCGTGGTCACGAGGCCGCCCGCATCCACCTGCGCCGGCGGCATGTCGACGCCCGTGATCTCGAATTTCTCCGCCGCCGGCACCTGGGAGGGATCGAACCCGGTCGTGTCCGCCGGCGTCCTGGCCACCGCCACCGAGATGGTGAGGCCGAGCGGCGTCGAGTTGGTGATGTTCAGCTTGAAGCTGCCGGATACGAGATCTTCGCCGAGGTCGGCCACGAAATCGCCCGAGGTCCCGCCCAGATCGATCGCCTCGTGATCGATGCGGTCGAGCGTGATGCCGCCCGCCGGCAGCTTCAGGTCCAGCGGCGCGCGCACGCGCAGCGAGAACTCGAGCGAGTCCCCGACCGCGAGCGTGCCGGTCGCGCTGCCGAAGCCGGCCCGCCCGGTCGCCAGCAGGCCCACGCTCTTGCCGTCGATCACGTTCTGGATCAGCCCGTTGATCAGCGACGTCGCCACGACCGTCACGGAATCGCTGCCGCCGGCCCGCACCGTGAAGCGGCTGGTCGCGCCCTGCTGCACGAGCACGCGGATCGGCTGGCCGCCCGCGTCCAGCACGGGGGTCGTGTCCGCGGCGTTGACCAGCGTGAGCAGGAGCGAGTCGAGCGCGAGCGCGATGGCGGCCTCGTTCCTGGCCCGCAGCGTCAGCTCGACGCCGTTCAGCTCCAGCCCGTCCAGCTCGTCCACCAGGTCCTCGAGCCCGAGGTCCTCGAGCGTGAACGGCTCGAGCCGGTCGAAGTCGAAGCGCAGGCCCGGCGCGTTCGCCACCTTGACCGAGGAAGCGTTCAGCGTGATCTGCGGGTCCACGCTGAGCGCGTTCTCGGCCGCCGTCGCGGTCACGCCGATGTTGCTGCCGGTCCAGGTGCCCGTGACCTGCGCCACCATGCTCGCCGGCCGCAGTGTGGTGCCACTCAGGTCGATGGTGACGTTGCTCGTCACGGGCGACTCATCCGGGGACGCCGCGATGGTCACGGTGCGCGTCAGTGTATTGCCGGCGGCGTCGGTCACGCCGTTCAAGCGGATGCCGACGTCGCCACCCACGCGCAGCCGGTTGGTCACGCGCAGCAGGATCTGCGACCCGCTCGCGACGCGCACCTCCTCCACCCCGCGGTAGTCGTCGCTGTTCGGGTCGACGACCTGGACGGTGCGGTCGAACGTGAAGTCCACGGTCCGCATCGTCACCGATGCCACCTGGATCTCGCTCATCTCCACCGTGAGCGAGCCGCTGGTGGCGATGGTGACCGTGGCCGCACCCGAGGGCGGGCCGATCTGGCCCGCGATCGTGACGCTGTCGGGGGTGGCGCCGCCCACGCGCTTGCCGCTCAGGTCGGTCTCGAACTCTGCGGAGGGCGTGAAGGTGAGCGAGCCGAAGCTGAACGACTTGATCGCGATGGTGCCCGACCCGATCACCGCCTCGCTGAATTCGGCGTTGGCGGGATCGAGCAGCACGCGCTGCCGGATCGCGACGGGGGAAATGCGACCCGCGTCGAGCCCAGTGGCTTGCGTGATCGCGGCGTTCGCGAACGATACCTCCACGGTCAGGCCATCGGGCGTGTTGTCGCCGTTGGCGCTCGAGAAGGCGATCTCCAGCCGGAACTTGCCCGGCAGCGCCACGCCGCTGAGCGACACGCTCACCGTGCGTACGGACCCGGCCGGGACATCGATGGCCGCGCCGCCGGATGCGATGGTCGCGCCCGTGTCGATGTTCTTGATGGTGACCGTGACGCCGTTCAAGCTGGCGGCCGCGTCCGTGGTGAGCTTGACCTGGAGGGCCGAGTTGCCGGCGAAGGTGGCCGATGTGAAGACCGTCAGGAAGTCGACGGTGAACGGGAAGGATCCGGCGGGCGAGGCGGCCGGCACGGGCACGCTCGGCAGGGTCTTCCCCGGCAGCGTCGCCGGCACGGCGTCGGCCGTGATGTTCACGGTGCTCTGGAACGCATCGATGCTCAGGTCGAAGCTCTGCTGGATCGGGTCGAGGTCGACCGGCTCGAACTCGAGCACGTTGCCCAGCCCCACCAGGAAGGGATCCGGCTCCACCTTGAACGAGAAGTCGGCCGTATCAATGACGTCCCGGAACGGGTTGGCCGAGTCGCTCAGCTCCTCGCGCAGGTCGATGGTGAGCGCGGGGAACGGCAGCGTCAGCGGCACGATGCGGCTGCGCCCGCGCGAGAGCCGGTCGCGCGCCTCCTCGGGCCCGCTCGGCAGGTCGCACGCGGCCAAGGCGAGCGCCGCGGCGAGCGCGAGGCCGCACGCCCAGCATGCCACCGGCCGCACCCGGCCCACTGCTTCGTGTCGTTTCTTCATCGAACGCGTTCCCTCTATGGTTTGGCGACCAGCGCGGGCGTGAGGCTCCGGATGGTCGTGCCGTTGCCGAGCTGCCCCTTCTCGTTCTGACCCCAGCACAGGGCCTGGCTGTTCAGGTCGGTGCCGCAGCTGTGCGCGCCGCCCGTGGCGATGGTCGAGTACTGGATCGCTGGTATCGCGGCTGGCGCGCGGCGGTCGGTCAAGGTGCCGTCGCCGAGCTGGCCGGAGTTGTTGCGGCCCCAGCAGTACGCCGTCGTGCCGGTCGTCTCCGTTCCGACGGTCAGCGTCACAACGCAGGTGTGGATCGTGCCCGCGTCGATCGACTTCACGCCGAGCCGTGGACCGGAC
>JACQPS010000351.1 GCA_016207445.1 Gemmatimonadota bacterium
CTGCCCCTGACCGACGAGATAGGAGGAGAGGTTGTTCACGCCCGGCGCCGTGAGCTCCTGCTCCGTGCCGAACTGCGAGAAGCTGGCGAGCAGGTCGGCGTCATCCGTGGCGCCCACGGCGATAACGGTGGGGTACGCCGCCGGGTAGCCGACGTAGGGAGCGCTGCTGTTCCCCGAGGCGGCCACCAGAACGACGCCGGCCGCGTACGCCCGGTCGAACGCCGCGTCCGCGGCCGCGCTGAACGCCGTCGGCACCGAGACCAGGCCACCGATCGCGAAGCCGAACGACATGTTGATCACGTCCATGCCGTTGTCGATCGCCCACTCGAGCCCCTGGATCATCTTGGAGATCGTAGCGCCGCTCCAGGTGCAGTTCGCGAAGCGCATCGAGTAGAGCTCCGCCTTCGGCGCCACGCCCACGGTGTGGTTGCCGTTGTCGGTCGCGCCGACGATGCCGGCCACGTGCGTGCCGTGCCCGTTGCAATCATCGAGGCCGTTGCCGTCGCCGACGAGATCGATGCCACCCACGACCCCGAGGTCCGGATGGTCGACGTCGATGCCCGAGTCGAAGATGCCGACCTTGACGCCCTGCCCCCGGTAGCCGAGCGACCACGCGCCGGCGGCGTCCACCTTCACCACGCCCCAATCGGTGACCTGTTTGCCGGCGAGCGGCTGAACCTCGAGGTCATCCTCCACGTAGGCGACCCGCGCATCGGCCGCGAGCGCATCCTCCTGGTCCGCCGGGATCGTCGCGGCGAACACCGGAATGTACCTGTACTGCACCGTCACACGGCCGCCCAACCCCTCGATCAACGCGATCTCGGCGGCACCGGGAGCCGACGTGAAACCCACCAGCACGTCCTTGTCGCTGCCGACGACCGACGCCGACCGCCCCTGCTCGGGTGCCACCACCTCCAGCGGCGGCTCGCTGCAGGCGGCCACGGTGATCAGGAGCAGCACCAGCCACCAGCGCACTACCCTCGGAATCGACATGTCGCTCGCCTCCCTCCCGCAAATCCGCCTTTTTCGCCTGGACTGCCGGAAACGGGCCGCCGGGAGGGCAACCTCCGTGCCCCCGGCCAAGCTGGTGAAAAGCGCAAGGGCGGTCGGCTGCATCTCCCGGTAAAACAGCCACTTGCATCGAGCCAACTTCCCCGATGCGCGCGCCCAGTCGCCACAGCCCTGGGTGCGATGCACCGGATTGTTTCCGGGCACCCTCTTGCGCCGCACAATTTTGGTGCGTATGATGCGCCGCGACGGACCGGGTCGGGCGGAGTCGCCGCTTCTGGCCCGAGCCGCAGCCGCAGCGCTGAATGGGAACGATCCTGGTACTGAGCCCCGACGTGCAGGCGCTGGCGCCGCTGGCCGAAGCGTTCGGCAGCGAGGTCGTGGTGGAGGCGCGCGCATCGGAGGGTTTGGCGCGGCTGCGCAGGGGCGGGTGGTCGCTGGTGCTGCTGGACGTGGAGTTCGCGGAGGGGGCCGGGCTGGACCTGCTGGGCACGCTGGCGGAATCGAGGGTGCCGGTCGCGCTGCTGGCGCGGTCGCCGTCGATGCGGCTGACGCTGGACGCGATGGAGCGTGGGGCGGTGGACGTGCTGCCGCTGCCGCCCGATGCGGTGCGGCTGCGGGAGCTGGCGGCGCGCTGCGCGGCGGGGCTCGAGCCGGCGGCGCCCGTGCGGGTGGCGGAGGCGGCGTCGTCCTTCATCGGCGAGAGTAGCGCGCTGCTGGAGGCGTTCCGCACGGTGGCGCGGGTGGCGAACAGCGCGGCCACGGTGCTGGTGCGCGGGGAAAGCGGTACGGGGAAGGAGCTGCTGGCGCGGGCGCTGCACGAGCGGAGCGATCGTGCGCACGGCCCGTTCGTAACGGTGAATTGTGCCGCCATTCCCGAGCACCTGCTGGAGTCGGAGCTGTTCGGGCACGAGAAGGGCGCGTTCACGGGGGCGATCGGGCGGCGCATCGGCCGGTTCGAGCGGGCCTCGGGCGGCACGCTCTTCCTGGACGAGATCGGCGACATGAGCATGGCGCTGCAGGCGAAGATCCTGCGCGCGCTGCAGGAGCGGGAGATCGAGCGCGTGGGCGGGGAAGCGGCCATCCCCATCGATGTGCGCGTCATCGCCGCCACCAATCGCGACCTGGGCGCCGACGTCGCCGCCGGCCGCTTCCGCGAGGACCTCTACTACCGCATCGCGGTGGTCGTGATCACGCTGCCGCCGCTGCGCCAGCGGGGCGAGGACATCGGCCCCCTCGCCCAGCACTTCGTCGCGCGCTACGCGCGCGAGTACCGCCGCCCCGTCCGCGGCATCGCGCAGGAGACCATGGCGCTGCTGCGCGCCTACGTTTGGCCCGGCAACGTGCGCGAGCTGCGCAACGCCCTGGAATGCGCCGTGCTCCTGGCGGAGGGAGACACCGTTCTGCCCGAACATCTGCCCGACGAGGTCCGCGGCGGCAGCGCCGCTTTCCGCACGGATGCCCTGGGCGAGCTGGTGCCGCTGGACGAGCTCGAGCGCCGTTACATCCGCCACGTTCTCGCCAGCACGGCGGGGCACCTGGCCAGGACCGCGGAAGTGCTGGGCATCCATCGCAACACGCTGCGCCGCAAGCTGCGCGAGTTCGGTCTGGGCGGCGAAAGTGTGCGGTCGGGGGCGTCGCATCGCACCAAAGCAGTGCAGCCCGGAGCGGGCGGCGGCGCGGTGCGCCACATGGCAACGCCATGACAGCAAACGACTTCGCGCTCATGCGCAGCTACTGGAACGCGCCGTGCGCCGGGCTGGATCGAACCCCGAGCGTGCGCACGTGCGCCCCTGGCGATCGGCACGGGAAATGCACCAATGAGCGCGGCTTCCCCGGACGGGCCGTTCCCCAAAAAGGAGCCAAGGCATGAGAGCTGTGCCGAAGCGGTACGCGGGCGCACTGCTGCTCGTGGCGGCAGCGGTGTGGGCGTGCGCGGACCGGGAAGTGCCCTCGAGCCCGGAGCGGGGGATCCGCCCGGAGGCATCGAGCACGCCGGATGTGACGCCGCTGGCGCAATACACCAGCGCGCTGACGCTGCCGACGAGCGTGGTGGACAAGCTGATCGGGCCGGAAGGCGGGAGCCTCTCGCTGGGCGGCTTCGAGGTCGTCGTCCCCCCTGGCGCGGTCACGGAGCCGACCCTGTTCTCGATCGATTTGCCGCTGGAAGACGTGCTGCTCGGCGCCTACGTGCTGGCGTCCTTCGCCCCGCACGGTCAGCAGTTCGCGGCGCCGGTCACGCTGCGACTGCCGTACGCCGGCACCACGGCCGAGGGGAACGAGTCGCGCGTGCTGTGGTGGGACGGCGGGGCCTGGGTCCCGCTGGAGACCACGCGTACGGCGGACGGCCGGATCGAGGCGAAGACCAGTCACTTCTCCGAGTACGGCACGGAGGAGGAGCGGGGCATCACGGTGGCCGGCGGATAACGGAGCCCATGGAGCAACGGGAGCTTCCAGTCGCCGCACTCTTCCGCGTCCTTCCCGACATACCCGAGCTGACTCCCCTGCGTGAGGCGCTGCTGAGTGCCTCGACGCCCGATCCTGCGAAGGCCTGGGCGAGCTCGAGCTCCTATGTCACCGTGGACAAGCGGGTGCTGCCGGCGGACCGGCTGGAGGCGATCGCGCGCGGCGCCGAGGACGCGGTGCGTCGGCGGGTCGGGCGCGTCTACGAGGCGCTCACCGGCGTGCTCCGTTCGATCGCGACGGGTGACGAGGCCGGCGCCGTCGACCAGCTCATCGTGCTGGGCGAAACGGCGGAAGCGGACGAACAGTGGCGCGATGCGCGTGCCTACCTGGAGGCCGCGGCCCAGCTCGCCGCGCCCATCTCCGACCGGCGGCCGCTCTCGCGCGCGCTGCGCCGCCTCGCCCGCGCCGAGTGGAACCTGGGCGACGTGGACGCCGCCTACACCCGCTACCGCCGCAGCCTCGCGGCCGCCCGCGCCGCCGCGGACCAGGAGGCGACCATCGTCGCCTTCGTGGGGCTGGGCAACATGCGCAGCTTCCAGGGGCGGTGGAGCGAGGCGCAGGCGCACTACGAGGCCGCGCTGGCGC
>JACQPS010000341.1 GCA_016207445.1 Gemmatimonadota bacterium
ACGCCCCCAGCGCCGGCATGCGCTCCTCCTCCGGCGCCGGAGCGACCGGCCCGAGCCGCGCCAGCCCGCGGACCAGCTCCGCCCCCCAGCGGTAGACGTTGTGCTCTCGGACCACCTGCCGGAGGCGCCGCATGCGCGCCACGCGCTCCTGCGGCGTCATGCGCAGTGCCTGCACAAGCGCGGTCATCGTCTCCTCGATGTCGTACGGATTGACTACGAGCGCATCCGTCAGCTCCTGGCTCGCCCCGGCGAAGCGACTCAGGATCAGCACGCCGTCCTCGTCGTCGCGCGCGGCGACGAACTCTTTGGCAACGAGGTTCATGCCGTCGTGCAGGGAGGTGACCAGGCAGACGTCGGCCGCGCGGTAGAATTGCCGGATCGTATCGTGGCCATGCTGCGCCTTGAGGAAGACGATCGGCTTCCAGCGCTTCGTCTCGAAGCGCCAGTTGATGCGCGCCGCCAGCTGCTCCACCTCGGCCACCAGGTCATGGTAGCGCTTGATGTGGGTGCGGCTCGGCGCGCCCAGCTCGACGAAGGTGAACTGACCGATGAACTCGGGGTGGCGCTCCAGCAAGCGCTCGATCGCGAGGAAGCGTTCCGGGATGCCCTTGGTATAGTCGATCCGTTCCACGCCCACGCCCAACCAGCGGCAGGTGATCCCCAGGTCGTGCAGCAGCCGCTCGCGCTCGCCGCCCGCGCTCGAGGCCGGCGCCGGGAACGGCACACTGATCGGGAACGGCCGCACGCGCGTCACGTGGCCGCCGCGCTCGACCGTAAACTCCGCCCAGTCCACTCTCGCCTCCACGAGTCGCTCGACCGTGGCAAGGTAGTTGTTGCAGTGGTACTGCAGGTGAAAGCCGATCAAATCGGCGCCGAGCAAGCCCTGCAAGATCTCCTGCTTCCAGGGGCAGATCTCGAAGGCCTCCGGATTGGGCCAGGGGATGTGCCAGAACAGGGCGACACGTGCGTCCGCTCGCTGGCGTTTGATCAGCGCCGGTAACAAGGCGAAGTGGCAGTCCTGCACGAGCACCAGCGGTTCGCTCTCGGCCTTGAGCTCGTCCAGCAGCGTCTCGGCGAAGAGCTCGTTGACCTCGCGGTACTCGACCCAGTCGCGCAAACGGAACTCCGGCCGGACATGGATCGTGTGGGATAGTGGCCACAGTCCCTCGTTCGAGAAGCCGTAGTAGAAGCCCTCCTCCTGCTCCTTGCTCAACCAGATCCGGCGCAGTGTGTACGCGGGCTCCTGCGGGGGCACGGGCAACCGTGCGTCCGGCCCGGTGACGTCGCGATCCGCGTCGCCGCTGCCGCTGGCGATCCAGATTCCGCCGCATGCGCGCAGCACGGGGTCCAGCGCCGTGACCACGCCGCCGGCGGGCACCCGGCACTCGATCACGCGCCCGTTGCGGACGTGCATGTACGGCTCGCGATTGGACACCACGTAGAGGGCGCGCCCGCCCAACTCCTCGCGTACGTGCTCCCGGAGGCGCTCCGGCGTCCACACCGCCTGCTGCCGCGCACGCAAGCGCGCCTCCTCTTCGGCAGCGGCGCGCGCCGTGACCAGGCTCTGCGCGAGGTGCACGACCTCGGCGGCCAGCGGTCCGATCACACCGGATCGAGGCAGCGCCAGTGGGCGATCGGCATCGCCGAGACGCAAGCCCTTGAGCCATTCCGCGATCTTCGCGATCGGGCCCGTGATACTCCAGCGGACGACGAGGATCGTGGTGAGCGTGATCACGACCGCCTGGATCAGCAGCAAGAGAAACCGATCGCGCCAGATGCGCGTCAAGCGCGCGTCGATGTAGGAAGCGTCGTGGAACAGCACCACGGCACCAATCGTCCGCCCCGCGTGGTGCAGCGGCGCGGTGAAGACGTGTACACTGGCGGCGCCGTCACGCTGGAATGCGGCGATGCTCCGGTTCTGCGATGCAGCCGCGCCCGCCTGCTCATGCGCGCCGAAGCGCCAGGAGCTCAACCCCGGCGTGGCCGCGATGCTCGCGCCGGTGCTGTCGTAGACCGCGAGCGCGGACAGCCGCTGTCGGTTGCCGAAGCGCGTGACCAGTCGATGCAGCCGATCCAGCTCCTGCAGCGCGAGCGCTTCGGCGAGCGGCTCCTCCAGACTTTCGGCCAGGATCCGGGCCCGCCCCTCGAGATCGTGCGCCAGCCGCTCGCGCTCGCTGCGGATCTCCAGGAACGTGAATCCCGCAGCGAGGAGCGCGGCGGTGACGAGGAGCGCGACGACGAGTCTCAGTGTAATGCGCATGTCAGCATCCGAATCGCAGCGATGGTTCGGCCGGCTCTTTCCACCGGTCCGCGTGCAGGGGGCGACGACGCGGCTTCACGAGGCCCCTGGTGCGGCGGCGGCGCCCGCCGCGGCGCCGCCGTCCTTCGTGAAGCGGACCGGCAGCTTTGCCCACGTCTGGATGCGCCGATCACCGCGCCGCGCGGGGAGGAAGCGCAGCTTGTGCGCGCCCGCGACCGCGGCCGAATCGAACTCGGCGTAGCCGCTCGACCGGTCCACGATCGCACTGTCCACGGCCCCCACGTCCGTGATGCGGATCAACAGGACCGTCTCGCCTTCGACCCCCTCGTCCCACAGACCCACCGGGTACTCGAAGGGAGAGGCGCCGTAGACGGCGACGGGCTGTTGCACGGGCGTGTCGTTGCCGCACGCGGCGAGCGCGGCGGCGAGCGCGAGAGCCACCGGGAGGCCAGAGCGCAGCGACATGCGATCGGGTTCGAGGAGCCGCGGCACGGCGCGGCGTGTGCTCGGGTTGGCCTCTAATCTACCCCGGAGGCGCCCGCTCCGCTAACCTCGCGCCCGGAGATCGCAGGGAGAATGGCCGGAAGAGATCGATCGATGGCTTCAGTGCGCGCGCGCGTACCGGTGACCGTAGCAGTCGGTGCACAGGTCGTCGAGCAGCAGCGTGTCGCGGCCGGCGAAACTCACGCGCTGGGGCAGGCCGACCCGATCGCCCGCCGCATTCAGGTAGTCGACGACGGTCGCGGGCCCGAACATGGTGGTCTGGCGCGTGACCGTGAAGCGCCCGCTCGCTGCCAGCGAGTCGCCTCGGAACCGCTGGAACGTCGAGTCGGGCTGGAAGATCAGGCGCTGGCTGTATCCGACGGAGTCGGGCGTGCGGACATCTCCACCGGTGAAGCCGCCGCGGGATTCCAGCCAGCTCCACTCGCCGCAGATCTGCGGCACGAGAGCGGGGCAACCGGCCAGTGGCTCGACAGGCCCCCGGCCGCAGCTCGCCAGGGCGAGCCCGGCGGCGCCGAGCAGGAGCGGGATGGATCGGAGCATGGTTCGTCTGGGAAGGACGCGCGAAGAGGCCGATTCGTGACCGCCGACAGCCCGAAAAGCGCTCGGATTTCCATGGTGCACCTCGGTTCTCTTCAGGATTCGGCGGCGTCGGAAGCCGCGGCCGATCGCGAGGCTGCCGGCTCCCTCGGAAAGTGCGCATCCTCCAGCACCCGGCGCATGTGCCAGATATGTCGCCGCGTGTGGGCCAGAATGACCTGGAACGCCTGTCCGGCCGTGAGCTTCAGTGGCTTGAAGAAGGGCGAGCGCAGCTTGGCGCGGCCGAGGTCCACCCCCTCGGCCGCTCTCAAAGAGGCGACGACTTCTCCCTGCGCCGCGCGGAAGTCCGCGAGCAGCTCGTGTTTCGGGCCGCCACCGGCCGGCGGCACCAG
>JACQPS010000342.1 GCA_016207445.1 Gemmatimonadota bacterium
GGCCATGCGCGCGAGCGCGCGCTCGACCGCGCGGGCATCCATCAGGAGTTGTCGGCGGGCTTCGCTCATCCTCGCGGCCGCTCGGGGCCGTAGGTGTCCGCAGCGCGTGCAGCTCGGGAAGTGTGACCGCAAGCTAAGGAGTGGCGGAAGAGACTGTCAACGGCGCTGTGCGTCGAGCGCATGGCAGCCGGGGCCGCGCCGCGGTCGCGCGCGGGGCCGCGCCGCGGTCGCGCGCGGGGCCGCGCCCCTCGCCGTAGGGCACGCAGGCTTTACAGTCCCGGCGTGCACGCGTACTTTCGCCGCCGTTTTTCCGCGAGCGGGGGCGCCATGAGACAACTCTTCGCGCGCAAGCCGGTGCCCGAGCTGCTGGGCGAAGGCGTGGCACTGGACACGCAGCTCCGGCGGGTGCTGGGGCCGTGGCAGCTCACGGCGCTGGGCATCGGCGCCATCATCGGCGCCGGCATCTTCTCGGGCGCCGGCACGGCGATCGCCGGCGGCGCGGACCACGTCGGCGCCGGTCCGGGGCTCATCCTCTCCTACGTGCTGGTCGCCGTCGCCTGTGGCTTCGCGGCGCTCTGCTACGCCGAGTTCGCGGCCATGATTCCACAAGCGGGCAGCGCGTACACCTATGCCTACGCGACGCTGGGCGAGCTGCTCGCCTGGATCATCGGCTGGGACCTCATCATCGAATACGCGGTCGGAAACATCGCCGTGGCCGTGTCCTGGTCGGGATACTTCCAGGAGCTGCTGCGCGGCTTCGGCCTCGCGCTGCCCGAGTGGCTGGCCACCGACTACCGCACCGCGCTGCACGGCGCCGCGCAGCTGCGCGAGGCGGTGGCCGCCGGCGTGGCTCCGGCGACGCTCCCCGCGCACGTGCAGCAGGCGGCGGAGGCGGTGGCCGCGGCGCCGCACCTGCTCGGCATCCCTCTGATCGTCAACCTGCCGGCGGTCGCCATCGTGGCCGCGGTGACCTGGGTGCTCGTGATCGGCATCCGGGAGAGCGCGTGGTTCAACACGGCCATGGTGGCGGTGAAGCTGGTGATCCTGATGTTCTTCCTCGCGATCGGCGCATTCTACGTGCGACCCGAGAACTGGACGCCGTTCGCGCCGAACGGGATGAGCGGGATCTGGGTGGGTGCCTCGCTGATCTTCTTCGCCTACATCGGCTTCGATGCGGTCTCGACCGCGGCGGAAGAGGCGAAGAACCCGCAGAAGGACATGCCCTTCGCCATCATTGCCTCACTCGTCATCACCTCGGTGCTGTACATCGGCGTGACCGCGGTCCTGACCGGCATGGTGCCGTGGGGCCAGCTCGGAACGGCCGAGCCGCTCGCCACCGCGTTCAGCGAGCGCGGCCTCAACTTTTCCGCCGGCATCGTCTCGCTCGGCGCGGTCATCGCCACGACCTCCGTGCTGCTCGTCTTCCAGCTGGGACAGCCCCGCATCTTCTACGCGATGGCGCGCGACGGGTTGCTGCCGGGCTGGGCCGCGGCCGTGCACCCGCGCTACCGCACGCCGCACGTGACCACGATCCTGACGGGTGTGTTCGTGGCGGCCTTCGCCGCCGTCGCGCCCATCGAGGAGGTGATCGAGCTCACCAACATCGGCACGCTCTTCGCCTTCGTGCTGGTCGCCGCGGGCGTGCTCGTGCTGCGGCGGCTGGAGCCGGACCGGCCGCGCCCGTTCAAGACGCCGCTGGTCCCGCTGGTGCCGCTGCTCGCGATCGGCTCGTGCGTCCTGCTCATGCTCGGGCTGCCGGGGATCACCTGGATCCGCTTCGCGCTGTGGCTCGTGGCGGGGCTTGCGATCTACCTGCTGTACGGCCGCCGGCGCAGCGCGCTGAGGCAGGGAGGTCAGGGGTCAGGGGTCAGGGGTCAGGGTCAGGGATGAGTGGACTGTTTTCACTCCACCAGAATCTGTTCTCCCTGACCCCTGATCCCTGACCGCTGCTGGCCTAGCGCGCACACACCCTGGCCGCCTTCGACGGCTCAGCGGCCGGCCCGGTCGGCGGGGGGAGCGAGCCCGAGGACTCGAAGTCGTATCGGAGCGTCGTGCCGGTCTCGGCGTCGCTCAGGCAGATCACACCGGTGAAGTACGAACCTGTCTCCACCCGGCCCACGGCCCCATCGGGCGGCGCGTGGTGCAGCACGATCGTGCCGCCGACGATCTGGTAGTAGCCTGCCTCCTCCTGGATGCGATCGCCGCTGCCGTCGGCCTGTCCATCCATGCGCACGCGCAGAAAGCGGCCTTCGTCCGGCGTCTGGTCCATCATGAGCTGGAGCACCTCACGGCGGCCGGTGGCGCCGAACGGGTCGACTGCCTCACCACCCATCTGCTGGAGGAAATACACGAACACGGTCGGGCGCCAGCCGGACACCAGGTCGGCCGATTCGCCGTTGTCACCGTCGGGCGCCGCGGGCTGCGCTCCCGTCTGGGCCGCGGCGGACCCGCTCAGCCCCAACCAGCCGGCCGCACACAACAGGACGGCGGGTACGATTCCCCTCCTCACAAGCCCCTCCCCTCTATGAAGCAAATGGCCGGCCTCCGCCGGCCATCGAGTCTGCCGCCGTTGCAAATCCCCGGCCGCGCCGCCGGTCACAGGCCGCGGATCTTGCGACCGAGCCACAGCCCGACCGGAACGGCCACCGCGGCCGCGCCGATCCCGAGGGCGAGGCGCGGGCTCACGGCGTTCTTCAGGCTGCGGCGCATGCGCAGCAGTCGCACCGACCGGATCGGATGCTTGAGCACGTAGGCGGCACGGGGCGCCGTCGCGTAGCCTACCAGTGTCTGAATCTTTTCGAGCACGCGGTCCTCCCTCGCAGTGCGTCTCCATCGTGCCGCGCCAGGCGGCGGGGCCGAGCAATGCAAGGGGCGTGCGCGGAGGGCAGGGGTCAGGGATCAGGGGTCAGGGGCAGGGGTCAAAGCGCGGACGCCGGGGACGAATATCCCTGACC
>JACQPS010000343.1 GCA_016207445.1 Gemmatimonadota bacterium
CGCTTCGCGATCTCCGCTTCCAGCTCCGCCCTTCCCCGCGCCAGGCGCTCCAGCAGCTCGAGATCCAGCTCCTCCGGATGCACCTGACGCGCCGCCCGCGCTTCCATGCCCTGTCCTTTCGCGTGCATCGACGACCACAGGGGGTGAGGGAGCGGGAATCGGGGATTGGCACGCGCCGCGGCCTGATCCCAATCCCTAGTCCCCGATCCCCAGCTTGAACACCGCCCGCTGCTCGATGCGCCGGTTCGACGCGGGAATAACGCCCACCGCCACCAGGCGCCCGCGCCGGGCTCCCGGCGTCCACGCCGCCTCGTACCGCAGCGTCTCGCCGGCGGGCAGCACCTCGCGCCCCAGCACTTGCGCGAAGGCGCGATCGGAGGACCAGCGCCAGACTTCGGCCCCCTCCTCCGTGTATACCACGAAATCGAAGCGCTGCGACGTCGGGAACTCCAGCGTCGCAGGCCGCGCCTCGGCGTTGGTGACGTGCAGCACGAAACGAACGGAGTCGGCCGCCACCTGTACCGCCAGCGTCGAAGCGAGTTCCCCGACCGGGGCGCCCGCCGGCGTCCCCGCTGCACCGGCGTCCACGTCCGCGCTCTGGCTGCACGCACACGCCAGCGCCACGCACCACACCGCCCGCGTCGTCCTCATCCCTCGACAGCCGATCAGCGACGAGCGGTCAGCGGCCGGCAACCGATCGGTTCCGCCGGCCGCTGACCGCCGCAAGCCGCTCCTGATCTCTTGGGGCGCAAGGCGTTTGCAAGATGGGGACCGCTTTGCACGAGCGTCAAGCGAGCGGCGCGTCCATCCTGGTCGAGCCCGACGCCAGGCGGCGCGCGCGTGCTTGCGAAAAATTTCACAAGCCGGTAGCTTTTCGCGCTCTGGATTTTTCCGGCGGTCGGGAGGGGCAGTTGGCCGAGCGGCGCAGCCCCGCGGAGAAGCCGCGGGTCGTGATGGAGGTGGGGCGATATTTCGGGTACGGACTGACGTGGGCGTTGAGCACCGCGTTCTTTCTGTTCCTGGGGTGGTTGCTGGACCGCTGGCTGGGGACGCTGCCTCTCTTCGTGGTGCTGGGCGCGGTAGTGGGCGCGGGCGCGGGCTTCTACAGCCTCTACTATCATCTGGTGATCGAGCCGCGGGAGCGGCGTCGCCGCGAGGCCGGGGGCAACAATGGGTGACGCGGCGACACGGCGACACGGCGACACGGCGAGTGAAAGGACGCCCCACGCCGCGTCGCCGCGTCCCCGCGTCGCCGCGTCGAGGCGCGCTGGCCGCGTTTTCCGGGCGCTGGGCGCCTATGCCGCCACGGCCGGTGCGGTCGTGCTCCTGGGCGGCGCGCTGCTCGGGGAGCTGCTCGGGCCCGGCTCGGTGCGCGCGGTCTGGTGGGGGGCCGGCGTCGCGTACGCGATCCAGCTGGTCGCGTTCGGCGCGCTCCTGTTCGCCGCGCGGCGCCAGCAATCATTCTTGCTGGTCTGGATCGCGGGCACGCTGCTTCGGTTCGCGGCGGTGCTGGTCTTCGGCTTCTGGCTGGCGCGCGCGGGGACGTTGCCGCCGGCGCCGCTTCTGGGTAGTCTGGCAGGTTTCCTGTTTGCGCTGCTGCTGCTGGAACCGGTGTTCTTCCGGCGACGCGGGGGCGAATGATCGGACGACTGTGGCCGTGGCTCCAGGCAGCCGAGCCGCAGGCGGAGGCCGCGGCGGCGCCGGCCGAGGGCGGCGGGCTCACGCTCGGCGAGATGATCATGCATCACGTGACGGACTCGCGCGAGCTCGAGATTCCGTTCGGGGGTGCGCTGCGGCGCATCGGCCTCATCGACCGAACGGCCATCGAGCTGCCTCGCTTCGACCCGATCCAGCTCGGACCCGTGACGCTGGACCTCTCCCCCACCAAGCACGTGGTCTTCCTGTTCCTGGCCGCGATCCTGGTGGCCGTGGTCATGATCTGGACGGCGCGGAAGACGCACGGCAAAGCCGCGGAGCGGGCGCCCAAAGGCGTGGCGAACCTGATCGAGGCGTTCGTCATCTACCTGCGCGACGAGGTCGCGCTGCGCAATATCGGGCACGGCGGCGAACGGTACGTGCCGTACGTGCTCACCCTCTTCTTCTTCATCCTGTTCGCGAACCTGCTGGGGCTGCTGCCGTGGGGAGCCACCGCCACGGGAAACATCGCGGTTACGGCGACGCTGGCCTTCCTCTCTCTGGTGTTGATCGAGGTCTCCGGTTTCCGCACCCTCGGGCCGCGCGGATACCTGCGCACGATCGTCTTCGTGCCGGAGGGCATGCCCTGGTACGGCAAGGCGCTCATGGCCGCGATCATGACGCCGGTCGAGCTGCTCGGGAAGGTCGCGAAGCCGTTCGCGCTGGCGGTCCGACTCTTCGCCAACATGACCGCGGGGCACCTGGTGGTGCTCGCGCTGGTGGGCCTGATCTTCGTCGCGGCGCCGGTCGCCTCCTGGATTCTCCCCGTGATCGCCCCCGTGGTCATGGCGGTGGCGATCATGGTGCTGGAGCTGTTCGTCGCGCTGCTGCAGGCGTTTATTTTCGCCATGCTGACGTCGGTGTTCATCGGGCTGATTCGGCATGCGCACTGATATCGGGCTCGGGCGCGGGCTCGCGCTCGGGCTCGGAATTGTTGGATTCGCCCGTGTCGTGCGGATTCGGCGGGACGACTGTCAACTGTCGACTGTCGACTGAATTGGGCGAGCGCGCCAGCCCGCACGTGGCGCGCCTTCGGGGGGGAGGCTCCGTCCCGTCCGTCGTAACGTAGCCGGCCGTGAGGTCGGCGAGAGCCGTGCGATCCGTGAGGACCGAGCAGCGGTGGCCGTCGCCGCGGGCAGAGGGGGCTGCCCGCCGGGATGGAGGAGCGGACCGGACAGAGTCCCCCGACTCGAGCGGAGGCAGGCACATGTTTTCTCCCCTTCTTGCGCTGGTGCAGGAAGCGGCACCGGAGGCGGGCGCGGGCACCGCGATGCTGGGCGCGGGCCTGGGCGCGGGCCTGGCCGTGATCGGCGCCGGGCTCGGCATTGGCCGGATCGGCGGCTCGGCCACGGAGGCCATCGCGCGGCAGCCCGAGGCGGCCGGCAACATCCAGACGGCCGGCATCATCCTGGCCGCTCTGATCGAAGGCGTGACGCTGTTCGCGCTGGTGATCGCGTTCCTGATCACTCTGTGAGCGGGCTCGGATCTCGGGCTCGGGCTCGGGCTCGGAATTGCCTGGTCGAGCCCGAGCCCGAGCCCGAGCGCGAGCCCGAAAAAAACGAAATGCGCGCCATGAACCTGTTTACGATCGTATTACAGGAGCACGAAGCCGGCGGCGGCGGCATCTTCGACATCAACACGGGCGTGATGTTCTGGACCGTGGTGATCTTCCTCACGCTGCTCGTCGTGCTGACCAGGTTCGCCTGGCGCCCGATCCTCGGTGCGCTCGAGGCGCGCGAGCGCCGCATCCAGGAGATCCTGGACGCGGCCGCCCAGGACCGCGTGGAAGCCGAGCGATTGCTCGAGGATCAGCGCCGGCAGCTCGCGGAAGCGCGGCAGCAGGCGCAGCAGATTCTGGCGGAAGGCAAGCAGGCCTCCGAGCGCGTGCGCCAGGAACTGCTGGAGCGCGCGAAGGCCGAGCAGGAGGCGATGCTTGCGCGCGCGCGCCAGGAGCTGACCCAGGAAAAGGAGCGGGCCCTCGAGGCGCTGCGACGGGAGGCCGTCGACCTCTCGCTCGCCGCGGCATCCAAGCTCGTCGAGCGCCGGCTGAACGCCGAGGAGGACCGGCGCCTGGTGCGCAGTTTCCTCGAGCGCGTCGGCACGGAAGCCGGAGAGCAGCCGTGAGAGAGCCGACCATCGCGCGCAGCTACGCCGAGGCGCTTTTCGAGCTGGGCGAGCGTCAGGACCAGCAGGAGGCATTCGCGCGGGCGAGCGAGGAGCTCGCCACGCTGCTGGAGCGTGAGCCGCGGCTGCGCGCCTTCCTGGAGACGCCCAAGGTGGAGGCGGCGGCGAAGAAGCGGGTTCTCCGCGACGCGCTCGGCGAACGCGTGCCCGCCCTGTTCCTCAACTTCCTTCAGGTCGTGATCGACAAGCGGCGGCAGCGGCTGCTGCGCGAGATCGCGCGCGAGTACCGATCGCTTCTGGACGAGCGTCTCGGCCGGCTGCACGTTCAGGTGCTGCTCGCGCGCGAGCCCGACGAGCGCACCGAGCGCGAGATCGCCGAGGAGCTGTCGCAGGCCCTCGGTCGCAAAGTGATCGCGCACCTGCGCGTGGAGCCCGCGATCCTGGGCGGCATCGTGGTGCGCTACCGCGACCGCGTGCTGGACGGATCGCTTCGGCGCAAGCTGCTCTCGCTGCGCCGGCGCATGGTCGAGGCGGAATTGCCCAGGGGAGTTCACAGTTGACAGTTGACAGCAATCACCGCGGCGCTGTCAACTGTGAACTGTAAACCTGTCAACTGTCAAACTGTTAACTGATCGAGACGAGTCGATATGGCCACGGAAGCGCACCTGCGCCCGAGCGAGATCAAGGACGTGCTCCTCCAGCAGATCGAGAAGTACGAGGAGGAGCTGCGGGTCGAGGAAGTCGGCGAGGTCCTGGAGGTGAAGGACGGCGTCGCCCGCATCTACGGCCTGACCAACGCCATGTCCAGCGAGATGCTCGAGATCACCTCCAGCGGGAGCGGCGAGACGGTCAGCGCTCTCGCGCTCAACCTGGAAGAGGACAACATCGGCGCCGTCATCATGGGCGACTGGACCGTGCTGCACGAGGGCGACGCCGTGCGGCGCACCAGCCGCGTGCTCGACATCGCCGTGGGCGCCGGTTATCTCGGGCGCGTCGTCAACCCGCTCGGCGAGCCGCAAGATGGCGGCGGCGCGGTCGAGCCGCTCGAGGGGCGCCGGCAGATCGACATCGTGGCGCCGGGCATCGTACTGCGCCAGCCGGTGAAGGAGCCGCTCCAGACGGGGCTCAAGGCCATCGACTCGATGATTCCGATCGGCCGTGGCCAGCGCGAGCTGATCATCGGCGACCGCGGCACGGGCAAGACCGCGCTCGCGATCGACACGATCATCAACCAGCGCGGCGGCGACGTCATCTGCATCTACTGCGCGATCGGGCAGCGGGCGGGGAAGGTGGCGGCGGTGGTCGAGACGCTCAAGGAGTACGACGCGATGGAGTTCAGCATCGTGGTCGCGGCGAACGCGAGCGACCCGGCGCCGCTCCAGTACATCGCGCCGTACGCGGCATGCGCGCTGGCCGAGCACTTCATGTGGCAGGGGAAGCATACGCTCGTGATCTACGACGACCTGTCGAAGCAGGCGCAGGCGTACCGTCAGCTCTCGCTGGTGCTGCGCCGACCGCCCGGCCGCGAGGCGTACCCGGGCGACATCTTCTACCTGCACTCGCGGCTGCTCGAGCGCGCGGCCAAACTGGCACACGAGCAGGGCGGCGGCTCGCTCACCGCGCTGCCGATCGTGGAGACGCAGGCGGGCGACGTCTCCGCCTACATCCCCACGAACGTGATCTCGATCACCGACGGCCAGATCTACCTCGAGTCGGACCTCTTCTACGCGGGCGTGCGCCCCGCGGTGAACGTCGGCATCTCGGTCTCGCGCGTGGGTGGCAACGCGCAGATCAAGGCGATGAAGCGGGTGGCCGGCCGGCTGCGCCTGGACCTGGCGCAGTTCCGCGAGCTCGAAGCGTTCGCGCAGTTCGGCTCGGAGCTCGACGCGGCGACGCAGCGGCAGCTCGCGCGCGGGCGGCGCACGGTCGAGGTGCTGAAGCAGCCGCAGTACGCGCCCATGCCGGTCGAGAACCAGATCATGGTCATCTACGCCGTGACCAACGGCTATCTGGACGATGTGCCGGTCGAACGGATCAAGCAGTGGGAGTCGGGCTTCCATGATTTCATGCGGGCGCAGCGGCCGCAGATCGGCGAAGCGATCCGCAGCAAGAAAGAGCTGACGAAGGAGATCGAGCAGCAACTGGTCGCCGCGGTGCAGGAGTACAAGGAGCGGTTCGCGAGCCAGGCGCCGGCTGCAGCGGCCGCGGCGCCCGCGCCGCGGCCGGAGCCCGCGCCCGCCGAGGCGCCGCGCGGCGCCGAAGCGGGCGGGGAGCCGGCGGGCGGCCGGCCGGCACGCGCGGCCGCGGGGGACTGATTCATGGCCAAGGCCAGGGAGATCCGCCGCCGCATCCGTTCGGTCGAGAAGACCCGGCAGATCACGAAGACCATGGAAATGGTCGCCACGTCGAAGCTCAAGCGGGCGACGGACCGGGTCTACGCGGCGCGGCCCTTCGCGCAGCGGCTGGCCGAGGTGATCGGGCGGCTGCTCGAGCCGGAGCTGCGCGAGCGCTATCCGCTGCTGCGGCAGCCGGAGCGGTCGCGCCGCGCGGCCGTGCTGCTGCTGACGGCGAACCGCGGCCTGGCCGGCGCCTTCAACACGAACCTGATTCGGGAAGCGCGCGGGCTCGTGCAGCGGCTGCGGCAGGACGGGATCGAGGTCGAGCTGCACATCGTCGGCAAGAAGGGAATCGGGTTCTTCCGCTTCCAGCGCGAGCGCGTCGCCAGCGGCCGAACCGACATCACCGACCGTCCCACGGCCGACGACGCCGCCTCCCTCGCCGACCCGCTCATGGCCGCGTTCGAGCGGCGCGAGCTCGACGCCGTCTATGTGGTATACGCGCAGTTCCGCTCGGCCATGTCCACGCCGCCGCGCGTGCTGCGGGTTCTGCCGGTAGAAGCGCCGAAGGAGAAGCGGCACGATGGGCACGTGCACAACTACATCCTCTCGCCGTCCGCGGACGAGATCCTGAACCGGATCCTGCCGCTCTACGTGCGCAACAGCATCTACCGCGCCCTGGTCGAGACCGCCGCCGCCGAGCAGGGTGCGCGCCGCACCGCGATGAAGAGTGCCACGGACAATGCGGGTGAGATGCTGGATATCCTGCGTCGCACTTACAACCGCGCGCGGCAGGCGCAGATCACGCAGGAGATCGCGGAGATCGTGGGCGGGGCGGCCGGGTTGGAGTGAAAAGGAGTCACCAGCGATGCCAGATAACATTGGCAAGGTCGTCCAGGTCATCGGCCCGGTGCTCGACGTCGAGTTCGAGGCCGAAGCGCTGCCCGAGATCTACAGCGCGCTCGAGATCAAGACGGAGGCGAAGGACGAGGCTCCCGCCATTCGCGTGGTCGCCGAAGTGCAGCAGCACATCGGGCGCAACCAGGTGCGCGCGGTCGCGATGTCGTCCACCGACGGTGTGACCCGCGGCATGGCCGTGCGCGACACCGGCGGCCCGATCACCGTGCCGGTGGGCGAGGCGGCGCTCGGCCGCATCCTGAACGTGCTGGGCGAGCCGGTCGACATGCAGGAGCCGTTGCCCGAGGACGTAGAGCGCTGGCCGATCCACCGCGAGCCGCCCAAGTTCACGGCGCTGGAGCCCAAGACCGAGATCTTCGAGACGGGCATCAAGGTGGTCGACCTGATCGCGCCGTACGTCAAGGGCGGGAAAACCGGGCTGTTCGGCGGCGCCGGCGTCGGCAAGACCGTGATCATCATGGAGCTGATCCACAACATCGAGATGGAGCATGGCGGCCGCTCCGTGTTCTCGGGCGTGGGCGAGCGCACGCGCGAGGGGAACGACCTCTGGCTCGAGATGAAGGAGTCGGGCGTGCTGCCCAATGTCGCGCTCGTGTACGGGCAGATGAACGAGCCGCCCGGTGCACGCCAGCGCGTGGGGCTCTCGGGGCTGACAGTCGCCGAGTACTTCCGCGATGTCGAGAAGCAGGATGTGCTGCTTTTCATCGACAACATTTTCCGTTTCACGCAGGCGGGCTCCGAGGTCTCGGCGCTGCTCGGCCGCATGCCCTCGGCCGTCGGCTACCAGCCCACGCTCGGCACCGAGATGGGCGAGCTGCAGGAGCGCATCACCTCGACGCGCGACGGCTCGATCACGTCGGTGCAGGCGATCTATGTGCCGGCGGACGACCTGACCGACCCGGCGCCCGCGGCCGCCTTCGCGCACCTGGACGCTACGACCGTGCTCTCGCGCGCCATCGTCGAGATCGGCATCTACCCGGCGGTCGACCCGCTCGATTCGACCTCGCGCATCCTGGATGCGCAGTTCCTCGGCGAGCGGCACTATCGCGTCGCGACCGAGGTGCAGCGGATCCTCCAGCGCTACAAGGAGCTGCAGGACATCATCGCGATCCTCGGCATGGAGGAGCTGTCGGAGGAAGACAAGATGATCGTGGGTCGGGCCCGCCGCATCCAGCGCTTCCTGTCGCAGCCGTTCTTCGTGGCCGAGCAGTTCACCGGAACGGCCGGCAAGTACGTGAAGCTGGAGGACACGATCGGATCGTTCGAGCGCGTGGTCTCGGGCGAGTTCGACCACTTCCCCGAGCAGGCCTTCTACATGAAGGGCGGCATCGAGGAGGTGATCGAGCACGCGAAGCAGCTCGGGACGGAGGAGAAGGCGTGATCATGCCGGCCGAGCGCCTGCGCGTCGCGGTCATCAGCCCCGAGCGCACGATTTACGAGGGCGATGCCGACATGGTGGTCGCGCCCGCCTGGGACGGCCAGGTCGGCATCCTGCGCGGCCACGCGCCCATGGTCGTGCTGCTCGGCCACGGTGATCTGCGGATTCGGCTGGGATCCGCGGAAGAGCAGTTCTTCGTTGCCGGCGGATTCCTCCAGGTCGTGGATGACGTCGTGACGGTGCTGAGCGAACGGGCCGAGGCGGAGTGACGGCCGCCAGAGTTAACAGTTGACAGTTTACAGTTTACAGTGGAAGAGCTGAGTGAATCTGACTGTCAACTGTGAACTGTTGACTGTCGACTAGAAGAGGGCCGGACTGTCGTCCGGCCCTTTTTTTGCGCTTTCCTGGCGCGGCAGTTTTCCGTGAAAAGGGACGTCCGCGCCCGTACCCGCATGCGCGGCCGCCGCAACCCAAGCCGATCGGCGGACGAGCGAGAGTCGGGGCGGAAACGGAGGGAACGATGCGCGCAAAGTTTTCTCGGCTGGTAGTCCTTGCCGTACTCCTCGCTCCGGCTCCGGCTGCCGCGCAGCTGGGGGCGCTCGCGGCCTGGGATGCACCCAGCTTCCTGCCGCCCCGTCCGGCCGACGAGCTGGGCGGCTACCTGATCGATCCGCCGGCCGGCACCTGGGGTCTGGTCGGGATCTGGCGTCAGACCGGCAACCTGAACCTGGGAGTGCGCGGCGGCATCCTGGACCGCGAGGCCGCCGACGATCTCGGCGTGCTGCTCGGTGCCGAGGTGTTCGGGCTGCTGGTCCCCTCCGGGCGCGACCTCCCCTTTGATCTCGGCTGGTCGCTCGGCATGGGCGCGACCTTCGACGGCGGCACCTTCCTGCGCATTCCGGCCGGCGTGAACGCCGGGCTTCGGCTGGGCTCGCCCGGATTCGTGTTCGTGCCCTACGTGCACCCGCGCCTCGCCCTCCAGGTCTTCTCGCTGAACGACCAGACGGAGGTGGAGCTGGGCGTGACCACCGACATCGGCGTGGACCTCCACCTGGGACGCTCGTTCCTGGTGCGCGCGGGCGCCGCGCTGGGCGATCACGATGCACTCGGCGTGGGCGCAGCGGTGCGGACGGGACGCCGGGTGGTGGCGAGGTAGCGAGGGGTCAGGGGTCAGGGATCAGGGGTCGGGGATCCGGTCAATGTTGCGCCTCGGCGTCGACGTGACCAACATCCGCCTCCGAAGCAAGCGCCAGCAACCGCTCCCTGATCCCTGACCCCTGCATGCGCGTCGATCTGCACCTGCACTCCACGGCTTCCGACGGCTCGCTCGCGCCCGGCCTGCTGGTCGAGGCCGCCCGAAGGGGCGGGCTCGACGTCGTCGCGCTCAGCGATCACGATACGGCCGCAGGCGTGGCGGAGGCGCTCGCCGCCGCACCCGCCGGTCTGCACGTGCTCGCCGCCATCGAGCTCTCGAGCACGCACGCGGGCAGCGAGCTCCACTTCCTCGGCTACGCCATCGACCCCGCCGCGGCAGTGCTGTCCGCCTTCGAGCGGGACGCGGCGCAGCGGCGGCGCGAGCGCATGCTGGGCATGGTCCGGCGGCTGGCCGAGATCGGCGTCGCCATCGAGTACGACGACGTGCTGGAAGCAGCCGGCCCGGGCGCGACCACGCTCGGCCGCGCCCACCTCGCCCGCGCCCTGGTGCGGCTCGGGCATGCGGCCAGCGTCAATCAGGTCTTCGAGCGCTGGCTGGGCGACGGCGGCCCCGCATTTCTCCCGACCGAGCTGCTCACGCCGCGCGAGGCGATCGATCTGGTTCACGCCGCCGGCGGTCGAGCCGTGTGGGCGCATCCGCCGGCACGGCTGGTCGAGCCGGAGCTGCGACGTTTCACCGGCTGGGGGCTGGATGGCGTCGAATGCTTCCGGCCCGGCGCGGCGGATGCGCACGAGCTCGCGCGCAGGGCGCGCGCGCTGAACCTGCTCGTGAGCGGCGGCTCGGACTGGCACGGCGAGTGGAACGGACGCCTGGGCGAGTTCTGGGTGCCGGCGTCGGATATCCCCGAGATCCTCGAGGCTGTACGTTAGAGACCGCGGCGACGCGGCGAGCCGCGCAGACCCGAAGAGGTGCGCAGACCCGAAGAGGTGCGCCATGTCACGACATGTTTTCGTGCTCACGGCCGTGTGGGTGTGCTGGCTGGCGCCGGCACGGGCGGCCGCACAGGTGGATTCCAGCGTGTCCGTGCTGGAGGCAATCGGCACCTATTACCTGGCGGGTCACGCGATGGCGATCCCTCATGAGCTCGGCCATGCGGGCGTCGTCATTCTGACTGGCGGACGGGTGACGGGGTACAGGGTTCGGCCGCTCAGCCACGAAATCCACTATGCCGGCGCCGACGCCGGCTGGCAGCGCGTGGCGATCCGGTTGGCCGGGCCGGTCGCCAATCGCCTGACGGCCGATCTGCCACGCTGGATCCACGAGCCGACTCGCGACGGCTTCTACTACCGATTCACCGGGGCTTTCGCGGTCAACAGCCACCTGCAGCTGTTGGGCAACAGCCTGCTGTCGTACGTGTCCGCCAAGCAAGACATGGCTACGGTTGCACGTACGTTGACTTCCAACAGGACCGGTCAGCTCGCGATCCTGACCGCGATCACGGGTCTTGCCCTGGCCGACGTGATCGTGAACTGGGAGGATGTCCAGACGGAGCTGGACATCATGTGGGGCAGAAAGAGGTTCGGCGAGTAGACGAACGCGCGCGCTGCGTCGCCGATCAGGGTACCCGTGCCGCTGGTGACGATCCGGTTTTGACAGCCGTCCGAGGGCGGGGAACCTACACCGCCTGCAGGATCGCTCCCTTCAGGTATCCCGTTTCCGGAATCTGCACGATCTCGGGGTGATCCGCGGCCTGGCCGCGCGCCTCGATCCAGCGCACGGTCCGGCCGGCGTCGGCCGCCGCCGACTGGAGCATGCGGCTGAAGAGATCGCGGCCGACGTGGTACGAGCAGCTGAAGGTGCAGAGGGTTCCGCCGGGGGCGAGCAGCCGCAGCGCACGCAGGTTGATCTCCTTGTAGCCGCGCAGCGCTCGTTCGACCGCGCTGCGCCGCTTCGCGAACGCGGGTGGATCGAGCACGATCATGTCGTAGCGCGCGCCCGCCGCCTCCTCGTCACGGAGGAAATCGAAGACATTACCCTCACGCACGCGCACGTGCGCGAAACCATTGAGGCGCGCGTTCGCCTCGGCTCGGGCCAGTGCTTCCGCCGACGAGTCGACCGCCACCACCGATTCGGCACGCACCGCCAGCTGCAGCGCGAACGAGCCGTGATAGGAGAAGCAGTCGAGCGCGTGGCCGAAACTCAGCTCTCCTGCCCGTTCCCGGTTCTCGCGCTGGTCCAGGAACGCGCCCGTCTTCTGGCCCGACCACGGCGCTGCCAGGTAGCGCACGGCGCCCTCGCGCACCTCGACCTCCTCCGGCACGAACCCGCGCAGCAGCTCGACGCGCCGGGGTAGCCCCTCGTGCTCCCGCACGGGGACGTCGTCGCGCGCCAGCACGCCGGCCGGCCTCAGCAGCGCGTCCAGCGCCTGCACGATCTCCTCCCGGTAACGCTCGAGCCCCGCGGACAGGAACTGCGCGACCAGCACCTCGCCGTAGCGGTCGACCACGAGTGACGGCAGCCCGTCCGCCTCGGCATGCACCAGCCGGTACGCGCTCGGGCCGGTCGCCTCGCCCAGCCCCAGCCGTCGGCGGTACGCGAGTGCGGCCTCCAGCCGCTCGTGCCAGAAGGCAGGGCCGAGGTCGACGTCGTCGTGAGTGAGCATGCGCAGCGAAATGGTCGACGCCGGGCTCCACAGCGCCGTACCCACGAGCCCGCCCCGCTCGTCCAGCACGCGCACGGCGCCCGCGCGGCAAGCGGGCAGCTCCAGGATGTCACTCCGGTAGATCCACGGGTGCCCGCGCGCCCAGCGCGATGCGCCGCGCGCACTCACTCGAGCAGTATCGTTCATGTCCCGATCCCGATCCCGTTTCGCCTTGCCTCCGCGCTTGACAAGAACCGCCGACCTTATAGCTTTGGGCATCCCCCGCGCAACGGTCGTGCAAACGCCTTTCGCAGCGGTGGTTGAGGCGTGTGAAGGGTTGACCGAAGACGCGGGGTTCGGTATCTTATAATGCTCGGCGCGCAGTTGTGGCGTCGAACGGTTGAAGGGTTGTTTGACAAGTTGGGTCGAGTGGGGCAGGGGGCTCCGAGAAATGGCTGTGCCATTTTTTGGGGCCCTGGGAAGTAAGAGAGCGCTTTAGGAGCCGTGTGGTGTGGGCCAGGGTGTGTGTGTGCTGGCCAAGCGCGGTAAGAGCACACGGGGGATGCC
>JACQPS010000347.1 GCA_016207445.1 Gemmatimonadota bacterium
CAGGAGGAGTCCCAGCCGCCGAAGCGGCGCGTGGTGCGCATCGCGGACGTCTCCCAGGGCTTCGGCGGTCGCTGGATCTACGAGCTGGCGGCCAGCCGCACCGGCACCACGCTCACGATCACCGAGGAGGGCGAGGTTTACAATCCAATCTTTCGCTTCATGTCTCGCTTCATCTTCGGGCAATACCGGACGCTCGAGCAGTATGCGCGAGACCTGGGCAAGAGCTTCGGCGAGGACGTGAGCCCCGCCCGCGTCCGGGACTGAGCAGTCGACGCCGCGGGCGGAAGCCACTCGTCGTTCCGATGCCCACGATCTTCACCCTCGGCCACTCCACGCGTGCGCTCGACGAAGTGCTCGAGCTGCTGCGCGCGCCGGCCATCCGCCTGCTGGTCGACGTGCGCCGTTTCCCGGCGTCGCGCCGGCACCCGCACTTCGCCCGCGCCGCGCTCGAGCAGGCGCTCGAGGGAGCCGGCATCGCGTACGCGCACGAGCCCGAGCTGGGCGGCCGGCGCTCGCCGCGAAGGGACTCGCCGAACACCGCCTGGCGCACGGCGGGCTTCCGTGGCTACGCCGATCACATGGCGAGCGAGGGGTTCCGCGCGGCGCTGGGGCGGGTCGTGGCGGCAGCCGCGCGCCGCACGGTCGCGATCATGTGCGCGGAGACGGTGCCATGGCGCTGCCACCGCCAGCTGATCGCGGACGCCCTGGTCGCCGGCGGGATCGACGTCGTTCACATTCTCGGGCCGGGACAGACGCGGCCGCACGCGCTCCATGCGCACGCGCGCGTCCTGCCGGACGGCGGGATCACCTACCCGGGGGCCGCCTCGGACCAGCTGGAAGCGCCACTCGGAAACCATCCTGGAACCGGGGATGCGCCGGAGACGTAATGCAGGTGACCGGCGGAACTGCCGTCGCAGGACCATCACCTCGTTCGCGATGCCCTCGGCCACCCGCAAACGCGTCCTTGCCCTCGCGCTGCCGCTCGCGCTCAGCGCCTGCGCAACGCCGGCGCCGCAGGCGCTGGCGCGGAGTGGCGCGCCCGCGGATTCGAGCGCGCTGCGCACACTCGTGCTGATGATGGACGGCGTGCCGTACGACCTGGTGGACTCACTGTGGCGTGCGGGGCACTTCCGCGGCTTTCAGCCGCCGTCGCGGCTGGTGAGCGCGTTTCCCTCTCTGACCGGCGTAGCGTTCCGCGGGATCTGGCAGGAGCTGCCGACCCCCGGCTACGAGGACCGCTACTTCGATCCCGGCGAGAACCGTCTGCGGGGCGGCCTGCTCGAGCACCTGTTCCGGTCGGAGCAAGAGTCCACGTTCCACCGCTTCGTGGAGGTGCAGCCGAGCAGGCTCGCAGTGTCGCTGGCCTATCTGTTGCCCGGCCCACTCGCACGCGCCGAGCTTCGCCGGCTGCGCGAGGAAACGGATCGCCGCGCGGCCTACGACAGCACGATCGTCGCGTACCTGGTCTCGACGGACGCGCTCGCGCACCGCGGCGGGCGGGACGAGCTGGCCACGTTCCTGGTCGAAGTCGACGCCATGCTCGCCGAAATCCGCGCCCGCCATGGCGCGGGCTTGCGCATCGTCATGTTCTCCGACCACGGCAACGATCTCGTGCCCACGCGACGCGTGCCGCTCGACGAGGCCTTGGACGCCGCCGGCTTCCGCTCGGCGAGCCGCATCGAGAGTGAACGTGACGTGGTCGTGCCACGCTTCGGGCTCGTGGGCAGCAGCTTCCTGTACGCGCTCCCGGCCGCGGAGCCGCGCATCGCGGAGGCCCTCCTCGGGGTCGAAGGCGTGGACCTGGTGGTGTTCGCCGACGAGCTCGGCCGGGTGCACGTCTGGAACACGCGCGGCCGCGCGCTGGTCGAGGCGACGCCCGACCGAAGCGCTTACCGCTACCGTATGATCCAGGGGGACCCGCTCGGGTTCGCGCCCGTACTCGAGCGGCTGCACGCGCGGGCCGAGGTGGACTCCAACGGCTTCGCGCCGGACTCGGCGTGGTTCCGCGAGACGCTGCCCACGCCTTACGTCGACGCACCGCGGCGCATCCTGCAGGCGGTCGGGACGGCCGTCCGCTACCCGGCCAACGTCATCGTCAGCTACGAACCGGGCTTCCACTACGGCAACGCGGCCGCCGACCTGGTGGTGCCGATCAACGGGACGCACGGGTCGCTGCGCACGTCCTCCTCCATCGCCTTTTTCATGAGCACGCACGTCGCCACGCCGCCTGCGCTGCGGGGCGAGGAGCTCCAGCGCTACCTGCGGCTGCCCGCTCGCTGACGCGCGTCCGGCGTCTTGTTTCGAGGACACCCACCGGGTAGCTTGGCCTCCGAAGCGATGGCGGAGACGAGCGCGTGGATACGAGCCGGGATCATCGTGCGCAGTCGGGGACACCGGATGTGGCCGTGAAGCTCGCGCGGCTCCAGGAGATGCTTCGCTCCTGCGGCTCGGTGTGCATCGGCTACTCGGGCGGGGTCGACTCGGTTTTCCTTGCGCGGGTCGCTGCGGACGCACTCGGGGCCGAACGCGTGCTGGCGGTGACCGGGCGGAGCGCGGCCTATCCCGCCGTGCAGCTGGAGCAGGCGCGGGAGTGTGCGCGACGCTTCGGCATCCCGCACCTGGAGATCTGGACCGACGAGCTTTCGGACCCGAATTACGCGGCGAACCCGACCAACCGCTGCTACTTCTGCAAGACCGAGCTGTGGGGGCGGCTCCAGGCGCTCGCGGCGGAGCGCGGGCTCGCGGTCGTGCTGGACGGCTCGAATGCCGACGACGTCGCTGACTTCCGCCCCGGGATGCAGGCCGCGCGCGAGCACGGCGTCCGCTCGCCGCTGCTCGAGGTCGGGTTGACCAAAGCGGAGATCCGTGCACTGTCGCGTCGGCTCGGCCTGCCCACCTGGGACCAGCCCGCCTCGCCCTGTCTCTCGAGCAGGCTGCCGTACGGCCTCGCGGTCACGCCGGAGCGCCTCCAGCAGGTCGAGCGGGCCGAGGAAGCGCTGCGTGCACTCGGGTTCCGCGAGTTCCGCGTCCGGCACCACGGCGACGCGGCGCGGCTCGAGCTCGCGCCCGGCGAGCTCGCACGTGCGGCCGCGGCTGCGCCCGAGATCGCGACACGCGTCGCCAGCGCGGGTTTTACGAGCGTGCTGCTCGATGTCGAGGGTTATCGCCGCGGCGCGCTGAACGAAGCTCTCGGAATGATCCAGCTCGCGGGCACGGGCGCGGGCCGGCCGCAGGCCGCCGGCCGGCTGCTCGCGCGAGCCGGTCTCGCGCGCACGCGCGTGCGCGCGGCCGGACACGCGCTCGACATTGCGGCAGTGGCGGCGCCGGCATCGGCGCTCGATACGCTGGCCGGGCTCGCGCCGGCGCTGCGCGCGCTCGGCTTCCGCTTCATCGCTCTGGAGCTGACGGGCGCTGCCCGGAAGCCGCGCCACGACGGAGCGCGCGTGGCCCATGCCGCCGCCGGGGCATGAGGCTGTTCATCGCAGTCAATCTTCCGCCCGACGAAAAGGATCGGCTGTACCGGGCCGCGGCGCCGCTGCGCGCGGCGGGATTTCCGGTGCGCTGGGTGGAGCCGGACGCGATTCACATCACGCTCAAGTTCCTGGGGGAAGTCGGCGAGGAGCGGGTGACGGGGATCAGGGACGCGATCAGGCGTGTGGCCGCCGAAGCCGACCGGTTCGGCATCGGACTCGGCGGATTCGGCGCATTCCCCGACGTCACGCGTCCCCGCGTGGTCTGGGCGGGTATCGCGCATTCCGCCGAGCTGCAGCACGTGCAGGCGCGGGTGGACGTAGAGATGGAGCGGCTCGGGTTCCCGCGTGACAGCCGGCCGTTCCACCCCCACCTCACGCTGGGCCGCGCGCCGGGCGACGCGCGCGCGGCAGACTTCCGCGGCTTTGCCGAGCGGATCGCCGGCCTCGAGTATGGGGGGTCGCTGGACGTGCACAGCCTCGATCTCATGCAGAGCCTCCTCTCGCCGCGGGGCGCGCGCTACGAGCGCGTGCTCGCAGCGGAGCTCGGGGAGGGGAAGGCGGCGTGATCCTGATGCTCGGCTGTTTCCGGCGAGTCCTGCTCCTCGCGCTGCTGCTGGTTGGGATCGCGCTCATCTGGATCTTCCGCGAGCCGATCGAGCGGCGCTGGCAGCGCCTCGGGTTGGCCGCGGAAGACCGGCCGCTCGAGCCCACGCCGGAGCTGGCCGCGCTGGCCGAGCAAAAGCTGGACTCGCTGGCACGGGGCAGTCGCGACCGGCCGCTCGTGCTCACCGAGCCCGAGCTCCAGAGCCTGCTCGAGTTCCGGTTCGCGGAACGGCTGCCTCCGTTCGTCACCGAACCGCACGTCGAGCTGGAGAACGGGCGCGTGCGCCTGCGTGTGCGGCTCCCGACGGAACGTCTGCCCAGGCTGACCGAGCTGGGGGAGGTCGCCGGGTTCCTGCCCGACACCACGGTCGTGGTCGCGACCGGGCAGATCATCCCGCTCGACAGTGCGCGCGTCGCCTTCGCGGTCGACGAGATCAGCGCGGCCAAGGTGCCGCTGCCGCAACGCTACGTGCCGGCGCTGCTCGCCGCGTTGGGACGCGAGGAGGCACCGGGATTGCCTGCCGACGCGCTCGCGCTGCCGCTGCCGAAGGGGGCGACCGGCGCCTACGTGCGGGGCGATTCGCTGGTGATTCTGACCGGCCCACCGGCAACCGGTGAGCACGATCGGTAAGTAGGGCACGCGATGGCAAGGATCCTCGTCGTCGACGACGAAGAAGGCATCCGCAAGGTGCTGCGTCAGGTCCTCGAGTACGAGGGCCACGAGGTGCGCACGGCGGCCGGAGGCGGGGAAGCCCTGACCGCCTACGGCGAGTTCCGCCCAGACCTGACCTTCCTCGATGTGAAGATGGCGCGGATGGACGGGCTCGAGGTGCTCGCACGCCTGCGCGAGGCGGATCCCGGCGCCGCCGTCGTCATGATCAGCGGGCACGGCACGATCGAAACCGCGGTCGAGGCGACGCGGCGCGGCGCCTACGATTTCCTCGAGAAGCCACTCGATACCGATCGCCTGCTGGTCACCATCCGCAACGCGCTCCAGCACCGCGGCCTCGAGCAGGAAACCGCGCGGCTGCGCGGTGAGATCGAGAGCCGCTACGAGATCGTGGGCGCGAGCTTCGCGATCCGGGCGCTGCTCGACCGCATCGAGAAGGTCGGCCCCACCGACGCGCGCGTGCTGATCACAGGCGAGAACGGGACGGGCAAGGAGCTGGTCGCGCGCGCGCTGCACCGGCTGTCCGCGCGCAGTGATGCGCCCTTCGTGGAGGTGAACTGCGCGGCGATCCCCGCGGAGCTGATCGAGAGCGAGCTGTTCGGGCACATGAAGGGCTCGTTCACCGGCGCGTACGCGGACCGCGCGGGCAAGTTCGAGCAGGCGCACGGCGGCACCCTCTTCCTCGACGAGGTCGGCGACATGAGCCTGGCCGCGCAGGCCAAGGTGCTGCGCGCGCTCCAGGAGGGCCTGATCACGCGCGTGGGCGGGGAGCGCCCGATCCGCGTGGATGTGCGCGTCATCGCCGCGACCAACAAGGGCCTCGAGCGCGAGATCGACGCCGGCCGCTTCCGCGATGACCTGTACTTCCGGCTCAACGTGGTACCGATCCAGGTGCCGCCCCTGCGCGAGCGACGCGAAGATGTCCCGATCCTCGTGCGTTACTTCGCCGAAAAGGCGGTGGAGGAGCAGCGGCTGCCGCCCCGCCGCTTCACGCCCGAGGCGACCGAACGGCTCACCCGCATGGAGTGGGCGGGCAACGTGCGTGAGCTGCGCAACACGGTCGAGCGGCTGCTCATTCTGGCGAGAGGACCGGAAGTCACGGAAACCGACATCGACCGGCTGGTGAGCGGCGCGCCGGCGGCCGCGGGCTTGCCGGCGGACCTGCTGGCCGCTGATACCTTCGCGGAGTTCAAGGAGCGTGCGGAGCGAGCCTACATCCTGGCCAAGCTGCGCGAGCACGACTGGAACGTGAGCGAGACGGCGCGCGCCATCGACATGCCGCGCTCGAACCTGTATAAGAAGCTGGAGAAGTATCGGTTGCTGCGAGAAGAGGCCTGAGGGGGAGACTGCCATGACGAAGAAGCACAGGAACTTCATCAACGGCGAATGGGTCGAGCCGGCCACGGGCGAGTACTTCGAGAACCGGAATCCGGCGGACCACTCGGAAGTCATCGGCCTGTGGCCGCGCTGCGGGCCGGAGGATGTGGAGCGCGCGGTCCAGGCGGCGCGGCGCGGCTTCGAGCGCTGGCGCAAGGTGCCGGCGCCCGGCCGGGGCGATGTCATCCGCCGCACGGGCGAGCTGCTGCTCGCGCGCAAGGAGGAGATCGCGCGGGCGATGACGCGTGAGATGGGGAAGGTGCTGGACGAGACGCGCGGCGACGTGCAGGAGGGGATCGATACGGCGTTCTACGCCGCGAGCGAGGGGCGTCGGCTGTTCGGCCACACCGTGCCGAGCGAGCTGCCCAGCAAGTGGGCGATGAGCTACCGCCGGCCCATTGGCGTGGCCGGGCTCATCACGCCGTTCAATTTCCCGCTCGCGATCCCGACGTGGAAGATGTTTCCCGCCCTCGTGTGCGGCAACGCGGTCATCCTCAAGCCGGCCGAGGAGGTGCCCCATAGCGCGGCCCTGCTCGTGGAAGCGTTGCTGGAGGCGGGGCTTCCGCCCGACGTCATCCAGTTGCTGCATGGTCCCGGTGAGAGGGTGGGCGCCGCCATGGTCGAGCACCCCGACATTCCCGTGATCTCCTTCACCGGCTCGACCTCGGTGGGCGCGCGTCTCGGCGAGGTATGCGGGCGCAGGCACAAGCGCCTGTCGCTCGAGATGGGCGGCAAGAACGCACAGATCGTCATGCCCGACGCCGAACTGGATCTCGCCCTCGATGCGGTCCTCAGGGGTGCCTTCGGCACGACCGGGCAGCGCTGCACCGCTACCAGCCGGCTGCTGCTACAGGAGAGCATCCACGACCGCTTCCTGGAGCGCCTGGTCGAGCGCGTGCGCAAGCTCCGGCTGGGCAGCGGCCTGGAAAAAGAAACGGATGTGGGGCCGCTCATCAACCAGCAGGCGCTCGACAAGGTCGCCTCGTACGTCGACGTCGCGAAAGCCGAAGGCGACGAGATCCTGACCGGCGGACGGCGCGCGACCGGCGGCGCCCTCGACAAGGGGTTCTTCTTCGAGCCCACGATCCTGCGCGGCGTGCGCCCCGGGAGCCGCCTCGCCTGCGAAGAGGTGTTCGGGCCGGTGTTGAGCGTCCTTCGTTTCAGCGACCTGGACGAGGCGATCCGCATCAACAACGAGGTGGCGTACGGCCTGTCCAGCTCGATCTACACGCGCGATGTGCGCGCGGCCTTCCGCGCCATGACCGAACTGGACACCGGCATCACGTACATCAACGCGCCCACGATCGGGGCGGAGGCGCACCTCCCGTTCGGCGGCGTGAAACAGACTGGAAACGGACACCGCGAGGGTGGTTGGGAGGTCTTCGAGTTTTATTCGGAGACGAAGACACTGTACGTGGATTATTCCGGTCGGCTGCAGCGCGCGCAGATTGACACGTACGACGCGGCGCCGTATTGAACGCGGTCATCCCGAGCGGAGCGCCGCGAAGCGGCGCGAAGCCGAGCGACCTTGTCTGCACCCCAACGATGCGTGCCGGAAGTTCGCAGCGGCTCCCTCGTCTTCGGGGTGCCTTCGGCACCGCTTCACTCGGCATGATGGGCTTCGCCCATCACCTCTGGCGCGAGGCGCGCGAGTTCGTTAGGATAAATCTCCCGCACGAGTTTTCCAGTCACGCAACGGCATGGCCTCGAGTTCCGCCGAACTGGAACGCGCCCTCATCGCTCGGGTAGCAGACCGCGTGCGTGCTGCCGGACGCGCGGTCGAGCCTGCCGTCGTGGAACGCATCGTGCGCCAGGTGCTCGAGCGGTTGGGCCCCGAGCTCGCTGGCCGCGACGAGGCATCGGCAGCGGATCGGCTGCTCGTATTCGTGGTCGAGGCGGAGCAGGGCGATGCGGCGCTGCCCGCGCTCCGGGAAGCACTGGAGGCGGCCGGCAAGCGCGTGGGTGCGCGCGTGCTCGCGGCGCACGCCGAGCCGCTCGTGCACGCGCAGCGGAGCTGATGCCGTGGGCAGGGGGTATGATTCGGAGTGGCTGTGAAGGGTGAAGCGCGCCGGTCCGTCCCGGACCGGGATCAGGACGAAAAAGTCCGGAACGCGGCGCCGCCGCCGCGGGCCACCACCTCCCCCGCCCGTTGGGCGTGGGAGTGGACCAAGTCCATCCTGATCGCCTTCGCCCTCTTCCTGGTGATCCGCACCTTCCTGGTCGAGGCGTTCCGTATCCCCACCGGCAGCATGGAGCGGACGCTGCTGGTGGGCGACTTCCTGCTCGTCAACAAGGCCGTCTACGGCGCGCAGCTGCCGGGCACCGCCGTGCGGCTGCCCGCCTTCGACCGGCCCCGTCGCGGCGACATCGTCGTGTTCACGCCGCCGCACGAGCCGGGCAAGAACTACGTCAAGCGCCTGATCGGCCTGCCCGGCGACACGCTGTTCATGCGCGACAAGGTGCTGTACGTGAACGGCCAGGCGCAGATCGAGCCGTTCGTCACGCATTCGGACCCGCACGGCGACATCTTCGTGCCCGGCATGATGTGGCAGCGCGAGCACCTGGTCGGCGACGCCGACGGTGCGACGTACCGTCCCACCCGGGACAACTGGGGGCCCCTCCTCGTCTCCACGGGGCATTTCTTCGTCCTGGGCGACAACCGCGATGACTCGGAAGACTCCCGCTACTGGGGGTTCGTCGACAAAGCGGCCATCAAGGGACAGCCGCTGTTCATCTATTACTCGTTCGATCCGAATACCATGCGTCCGTTCCCCTGGCTGACGGAGATTCGCTGGGGGCGGATCGGCGGGACCGTCCACTGATCGCGTCGGGGCGCGCGCTGCGCCCCGGCGCTTTTCTCGTTCCAAATCTCATCGCGAGGCGCCGCACATGAGGCGAGGGCGCCGTGCATCCGGTTCGGGGCCGACCGTGCCCGAAACCCCCAACCCGCATCTCGTCATGGAGCACCGCATGGGCTTCACCACCAACCGCCGGGGCAGTTACGACGAGAGCTCGCTCGACCAATACCTGAAAGAGATCAGCGCCTATCCGCTCCTCTCCCGGGAGGACGAGGTCGAGTTGGCCCGCCGCATCAAGGACCGCGACGAGGAGGCGCTCGACAAGCTCGTACGCTCCAACCTGCGCTTCGTCGTGTCGGTCGCCAAGAAGTACCAGAACCAGGGCGTCGCGCTCGGTGACCTGATCAACGAGGGCAACCTCGGCCTGATCCGTGCGGCCCACAAGTTCGACGAGACCAAGGGCATCAAGTTCATCTCGTACGCCGTCTGGTGGATCCGCCAGGCGATCCTGCAGGCGCTCGCCGAGCAGAGCCGCGTGGTACGCGTGCCGCTCAATCGCGCGGGCGCGCTGCACCGCATCGGCAAGCGTTCCTCCACCATGATCCAGGAGCTCGGGCGCGAGCCGACCATCGAGGAGATCGCCGAGGAACTCGAGCTCTCGCACGAGGAGGTGCAGCGCACGCTCGCGATCTCGCAGTCGCACCTCTCGCTCGATGCCCCGCTCACTCCCGGCGAAGACAACCGGCTGCTCGACTACCTGCCCGACCAGATCTCGGCGGGGCCCGACGACGAGACCTACGACCGCGCCCTCTCGACCACCATCGAGGAGGCGCTCGGCACGCTCAAGGATCGCGAGGCCCGGATCTTACGCCTCTACTTCGGCCTGGACGGGCGCGAGCCCATGACGCTGGAAGAGATCGGCTCACGCCTCGGCATCACGCGCGAGCGCGTCCGCCAGATCAAGGAGCGCGCGCTCGTCCGACTCCGCCACGCCTCGCGCGCGCGTTTCCTCGAGACGTTCCTGGGGACCTGAGCGCGGGCCGGTGACGGCGACGGCCCCCGCGGCGCCCGCGCAGGCGTCGCGGGGGCCTCTTTTCGGCCGTTCGCGGCGCGCCCGGCGCCGTCGCGCCGCTCCGCGAGCGGCGCGGCCGGGCAGGGTTGACACCTCCGGGAGCCGTGACTATCCTTCAAAGCTGTTTCGCTTTAGGCATGCCTACGCCAGCGGGGCAAGGGATGAAGACGTACACGCCGAGGCCTTCCGACATCCAGCGCAAGTGGCGGGTCGTGAATGCGGACGGGCAGGTGCTGGGCCGGCTGGCCAGTGAAGTGGCGAAGATTCTGCGGGGCAAGCACAAGCCCCTGTACACGCCGCACCTGGACGTGGGGGACTACGTCGTCGTGGTGAATGCGGAGAAGGTGCGGCTCACGGGCGACAAGGCGGACCAGAAGACGTACTTCCGCCACACCGGCTACATGGGCGGCGAGAAGTTCATCCCGTTCCGGACGATGCTCGCGCGGCACCCGGATCAGGTCATCGATCTGGCGGTGAAGGGAATGCTGCCGAAGACGAACCTGGGGCGGCTCATGCGGAAGAAGCTGAAGGTGTACGCGGGTCCGACCCACCCGCACGAGGCGCAGCAGCCGGAGCGGCTGGAGCTCTGACATGGCAACGGTGATGAAGGAACAGTGGCACGGCGTGGGACGCCGGAAGGCAAGCGTGGCGCGGGTCTGGCTGAAGCCGGGCGCGGGCAACTGGGAAGTCAACGGCAAGGCGATCGGGGAGTATCTGCCGCGGCTCACGCTCCAGCAGCACGCGTCGGAGCCGCTCGCGGCGGCGAACCTCCAGGGTCGCTTCGATGTGCGCGTGTCCGTGGAGGGCGGCGGCTCGACGGGCCAGGCGGGCGCGATGCGGCTGGCGCTGGCGCGAGCCCTCCTCGCCTATGACCCGGAGTTGCGCCGCGCGCTGCGCGAGAAGGGACTGCTCACGCGCGACCCGCGCGTGGTCGAACGGAAGAAGCCGGGCCGCCCGGGCGCGCGCAAGCGCTTCCAGTTCAGCAAGCGGTAACCTGAATCCACACACCGCGGGACGTCCCGCCGGGTCCCGGAAGGGTCGCGGGGCGGTAGAGCGCGGTGGAGGCCGAAAACCCGAGCAGCGAGAAGGACGGATGGCGACAGCCGAGCTGAGGCAGCTCCTCGAGGCGGGTGTCCATTTCGGGCACCAGAGCAGCCGTTGGAACCCGAAGATGAAGCGGTTCATCTTCGCGGAGCGCAACGGCATCCACATCATCGATCTGCAGAAAACGCTCGCCGCGCTGCAGGAGGCGCAGCGGGTCGCCCGCGAGGTCACGCTGGCCGGCGACCGCGTGCTCTTCGTGTGCACCAAGCGGCAGCTTCGCCCCATCGTCGAGCTGGAGGCGCAGCGCTGCGGCGCGCTCTTCGTGACCGAACGCTGGCTGGGCGGCATGCTCACCAACTTCCAGACGATCAAGAAGCAGATTCGCCGGCTGAAGGAGCTGGAGCGGGGCATCGAGGAAGGCGCCTATGAGTTCTACACGAAGAAGGAGCAGCTCCTGCTCGGCCGCGAGAAGCAGAAGCTCGCGAAGTACCTGGCGGGCGTGAAGGACATGGGCCGGCTGCCGGGCGCGCTCTTCGTCGTGGACGCGAAGAAGGAGCAGATCGCGGTCAAGGAGGCGAACAAGCTGGAGATCCCGGTGATCGGCATCGTGGACACGAACGCGGATCCTGAGCTGATCGACTATCCGGTGCCGGGCAACGACGACGCGATTCGCTCCGTCTCGCTGATTACGGCCGCGATCGCGGATGCGATCGAGCAGGCCCGCAAGGAGCTTCCGCCCGACGCGCGGCGCCGCGCCGACGAGGTCGAGGCGGTCACTTACTCGACCGAGCTCGGCATGGCGCGCGAGGCGCCCGCGGAAGAGGGGCGGAAGCCGCGCCGGCGGCCGCGGCGTCGCCGCCGTCCTCGTCCCGAGGTGATCGCGAACCTGCGCACCGGCGGCGAAGAGGAAGGCGAGGTCGCCGAAGCCGAGGAGGCGGAGGCATAGGCCGGCCCGGGTACACGTCTCGCTCAGCGCTCGATGAAGCGCTGCAGCGCTGCAGCGGCAGCTCTGCGGCGCTTTTTCATGGCTACGCCGGGCTCGGGCTCGCGCTCGGGCTCGGGCTCGGAACCGGGTTGCCAGAGTCAGCGGAGGATCAGGAGGAATAGATGATCAGTGCGGCACGGGTGAAGGAGCTGCGGGAGCGGACCGGCGCCGGCATGATGGAGTGCAAGAAGGCGCTGGAGGAGGCGGACGGCAACGTCGAAGTCGCGATCGACATCCTGCGGGCGAAGGGCGCGGCCAAAGCGGCGAAGCGGGCGGGCAAGGAGACGCGCGAGGGCGTCATCACGAGCTACGTGCACATGGGCGGCAAGATCGGCGTGCTGGTCGAGGTGAGCTGCGAGACCGATTTCGTCGCGCGTACGGAAGCGTTCCAGGCGCTCGCCAGGGATCTGGCCATGCAGGTAGCCGCGGCGAACCCGCTGGCCGTCACGCCCGAGCAGATCCCGCGGGAAATCGTGGAGCGAGAGCGGGCCGTCTTCCGGGAGCAGGTCAAGAACGAGGGCAAGCCCGAGCACCTGTGGGACCGCATTGTCGAGGGAAAGCTGAAGAAGTTCTACCAGGACAACGCGCTGCTCGAGCAGGGCTTCATCAAGGAGCCGGAGAAGACGGTTGGCCAGCTGGTCACCGAGCTCTCCGCCCGGACCGGCGAAAAGGTCGTGGTCCGGCGGTTCGTACGGTATGCGTTGGGGGAGTGAGCCAGCGGTCGGGATCAGGGGTCAGGGGTCAGCTCAAGCGGGCGTTCGACGCTGATCCCTGGTCCCTGGCCCCTGGCCCCTGGCGGACCTCGCGTTAGCCTCCATCCGGAGAGAGCGTTGAGCAACGGCGAACTCAAATACCGCCGCGTCCTGCTGAAGCTGAGCGGCGAGGCCATGGCCGGCGAACAGGGGTTCGGCATCGCGCCACCGGTGGTGGACCGACTGACGGACGAGATCAAGTCCGTCGCGGGCATGGGCGTCGCGCTCGGGCTGGTGATCGGCGGTGGCAACATCGTGCGCGGGGCGCAGGCGAGCCAGGAGGGGATGGATCGCGTGATCGCCGACTATATGGGCATGCTGGCCACGGTCATCAACGCGCTGGCGCTGCAGGACCAGCTCGAGCGGAAGGGCGTGACCACGCGAGTCATGACGGCGATCCGCATGGAGGCGGTGGCCGAGCCGTACATCCGGCGGCGCGCGCTCCGGCACATGGAGAAGGGGCGGGTCGTCATTTTCGCGGCGGGCACGGGCAACCCCTACTTTTCGACGGACACGGCGGCGGTGCTGCGCGCGATCGAGATGGAAGCGAACGTCATCATCAAGGCGACGAAGGTGGAAGGCGTCTACAGCGCGGATCCCACCAAGCACCCGGAAGCCGAATTCTTTCCGCACCTTGCGTTCATGGACGTGATGACGCGCGAGTTGGGCGTGATGGACGCCGCCGCCGTATCCCTCTGCAAGGACAACGATCTCCCCATCATCGTGCTGAACATCGAGCACAAGGGCGCCGTGGCCGCGGCCATCCGGGGCGAGCCCGTGGGCACGCTGGTCTCCTGAACCGGCGCTCGCTATTTTTTCCGCCGGCACGCCAATGAAACCGGGAGGGTTTCATGCCATCGGTGAGAGAGGCGAAGTCGCAGATGGAGAAGGCGGTCGAGGCGGTGCGGCGCGAGTTCTCGGGGGTGCGCACCAGCAAGGCGACGCCCGCCCTGCTGGACACGATCCGGGTCGACGCGTACGGCAGCAAGATGCCCGTCAATCAGGTCGCGACCGTGAGCGCGCCGGAGCCGCGGCTTCTGGTGGTGCAGCCCTGGGACCAGAGCCTGGTCCCGGTCGTGGAGAAGGCCATCCGGACGGGCGACCTGGGGCTGAATCCGGCGACGGAGGGCGGCGTGATCCGGGTGCCGATCCCGCCGCTCACGGAGGAGCGGCGGAAGGAGCTCGTGCGCGTCCTGCACAAGCTGGCCGAGGAGGGGCGCGTCGCGGTCCGGCACGCGCGGCAGGAGGCGAACAAGGACATCAAGCGGAAGAAAGACACGCACGAGATCAGCGAGGATGACGCCGAGCGGGAGCTCAAGGAAGTGCAGAAGCTGACCGATGACTTCATCAGCAAGATCGATCAGCTCCTGAAGTCGAAAGAGGCCGAGGTGATGGAGGTCTAGTCGCGCTCGATGTCTGCCAACCTGCTCCAGAAGATCCGGCTGGATGGCCGTATCCCGACCCATATCGCCATCATCATGGACGGGAACGGG
>JACQPS010000036.1 GCA_016207445.1 Gemmatimonadota bacterium
CGGCCCAGGCACTTCTGGCACAGCACCGCCGCTGCGTTCGGTCCACCCCGCCATTCGCACCGCGCTGATGTAGGCATCCTCGCGCGCCGTCAGCTTCGAAAAGTCCGCGCGCTCCGGGTCGAAGGCGTCCACCATCCCCAGCGCCTGGAGCGGTGCCTTCAGCGCATCGTCATACGACAATCGGAACTTGGGCAGCGCCACCATCGCCTCTTCCACGGGTTGGAGCGCACCCATCCACGCCGCCCACGTGTCGGCATCGAGCCCCGTCACGAAATCTGCGAGCCGCATGCCCTCCGGCGGCAGCACGACGACGAGGCCGAAGGCGCGCCCGCCGTAGGGAAGCTCGGCGAGCTGCACCCGATCCACCCAGCCGAGCGAAACCGGCATTTCCTCGCCGAACATCATGCCTACCTCGACCGTGCCGCCGGTGTCGAGATGGAAGGGTGCGTGGCGTGTGCGGGCCGGATCGAACGCGGTCGTCCAGTTGCCCTTGAAGTAGACCGCATTCAACAGGAACATGATGTCGAGCGGGTCGATCTCCTCGACGATGCTGTCGATCCTGCCGCGCGTCTTCGCCTTCACCCAGGCGTTGATCGTGTCCACCGCTCCCGGCAGGTCGAAGTCGAGCTCGCGCGTCTCGGCGTCGAAGAAGTCCCGCACGGTCGTGAAAAAGCCGGGCTCGAACGTGAAACCCTTTCGGGCCCACGTCGAGTTCGCGATCCGCATCTCCACGCCGCGGTCCAGGTTCAGTAGCAGCTGGATCAGGTCGCGGTAGGACGTGTTGATCTCCTCCTGGGTGAGCGGGCCGAATCCGAGTGTCGCACGCATCTGGTCGAAGGTTTGGCCCGCCGCACCGTTGAGCGTCATGCCGAGCGCCATCGACGCGCTCAGGGGAGAGAGAAAGAGGTTTGGCGCCTCGGTTCGCCTGCGCACTTCGCGTAAGAGGTCGAAGGCGAAGCGGTTCGACGCCTCGATCACCCGCTGCTCGGCCACGGTCAGCTCCCGCGGCAGCTCGAGGATGGGAGGCGGCGGTCCGATCGGGTCCTCGCCGCACGCGGCGAAGAGTCCGGCAATCAGAACGGCAAGCGTACGCCCACGGGAGGCCCACGTCATCGCGCTGCTCCTGTCAGCATGGAAGCCAACACAGATGACGAACGGCCCGCGCGATTTGTGACACCCGGGCGGCTGTAAATCACCGGATGCGGCGCGACATCTTGCCGCCCTCGAGCTCGAATCGCTCGAGCGGAACCGGGTCTCCGCCAACGACTTGACCCTGCCGCCACCCGCCGGCTACCTTGGCCCCCCATGTCGGATCCGACCCGCTCCGCCGAGCTCCAGCGCTCGCTCGGCCCGGTGCAGGCCAGCGCGCTCGTGGTCGGCATCATCATCGGCGCCTCGATCTTCGTGCAGCCTTCGGAGATCGTGCGCGAGGTGCCGTCCATCCCGGGGATCTTCCTGGTCTGGACGGCGGCCGGGCTGCTCACGGTGGTGGGCGCGCTGCTGTGCGCGGAGCTGGCCTCGGCGTACCCGGAGACCGGCGGCGTCTATGTATTCCTGCGGCGCACCCTCTCGCCCGCGGTCGCGTTCCTGTGGGGGTGGGCGATGTTCTGGAGCATGCACTCCGGGATCATCGCCGCGATCAGCGTCGTGTTCGCGCGCTACCTCTCGTACTTTCTCCCGACCGGGGACACAGGGATTCGCCTGATCGCGACCCTTGCGATCCTGGCCGTCTCGGCGATCAACTACCTGGGCGTGCGGCACGGCGCGCGGCTGCAAGCCGCGTTCAGCATCGGCAAGGTGCTCGCGATCGCGGTCGTGATCCTGGTCGCCTTCGCCCTCGGGCCGCGTGCGCCGCTCCCCTCGCCGAGTGAGGCGACGTCGCCGCCGCCCCCGCCGGCGGACCTCGCCGCGTTCGTGCGCGCCATCGCCGCCGGGCTCTTCGCCTTCGGCGGCTGGCACATGGTGACGTACACGGCGGGCGAAACGGTGGGGGCACGGCGGACGATCCCGCGCGCGCTGGCGATCGGGATCGGCGTCGTCATCCTCTGTTATCTGGCGCTGAACGCGGCCTACCTGTACGTGCTGCCGCTCGACGCGGTGGTGGGCTCGGTGCGCGTGGCGGCCGACGCGGCCGACGCGGTGCTGGGCTCCGGGGGCGCGGCCGTGCTGTCCGCGCTGGTCGTGTTCTCGAGCTTCGGTGCGCTGGCGGGGCTCGTGCTCGCCGGCCCGCGCGTGTACCACGCCATGGCCGGGGACGGGCTGCTGTTCCGCTGGGCCGGCGCCGTGCACCCTCGCTTCCGCACGCCGCACCGCGCCATCGCGCTCCAGGCGGTCTGGTCGTGTGTGCTCGTGGCGACCGGGAGCTACCGCGCGCTCTTCACGCGCGTGATCTACACGGAGTGGATCTTCTTCGCGCTGCTGGCGGTCGGGCTGATGCTGGCGCGGCGCCGCCCCGACTACGCGCCGACGGTTCGCATGCCGGGCGTTCCGCTGGTCCCCGCTCTATTCGTCGCGGGCGCGCTCACGGTGGTCGCGGTGGCAGTCGCGAGCGCGCCCGCCGACAGCGTGGTGGGACTGCTGCTGGTGCTGGCGGGATGGCCGGTCTACATCCTCTGGGCCGGTCGAGCGGGGACCCGGGAGGAGGCGCGTGCGTACGATCGACTTCCATAATCACTTCTATCCGCCGGAGTACCTGGAGGCGCTGCGCGTCGGGCCGTCGGCCGTGCGCCTCACGACCGATGACGAAGGCAACCCCTGCCTCCACTATCCCGGCGACACCAACGTGGCCGTGCGCGGCCACCGCGACATCGCTTTTCGCGACGAGGTGCTGAAGCGCGCGCGTGTGGACCTCCAGGTGCTGACGCTGACCACGCCGGGCACGCACGTCGAGACGCCGGCGCGCGCGCGCGAGCTGGCGTGCCGCGTGAATGACGCCTTCGCCACGATCGTGCAGGAACGGCCGCGCCGGTTCGCGGCGCTCGCCACGCTGCCGCTCAACGATCCGGTCGCCTCGACGGCCGAGCTCGAGCGCGCGGTGCGAGGGCTCGGCTTCGCGGGCGCCATGGTCTTCAGCAACGTGAACGGCGTGGCGCTGAGCGATGAGCGCTACTGGCCGCTGTGGGAGCGGGCGGACGCGCTCGGCGCCGTGATCCATATTCACCCGACCAGTCCCGTGGGCGTCGAGGCCATGGCCGAGTACTGGCTCATGCCCCTGGTCGGCTTCCCGCTCGATACCACGCTCGCGGCCGCAGGGCTCGTATTCCGCGGCATTCCCGAGCGGTTCCCGCGCATCCGCTGGGTGCTCGCGCACCTGGGCGGCGCCGTTCCTTACCTCGCCGAGCGGCTGGACCGCGGCTTCCACGCTTTCCGCGAGTGCCGCGCCCATATCGAGCGCCCGCCCAGCGAGTACCTGAAGGGGCTCTATTACGACGGCGTGAACTTCGACGCGCGCGCGCTCCGGCTCGCCGTCGATTTCGCGGGGGCCGAGCACGTTCTGGCCGGGAGCGATTACCCGCACCAGCTCGGGAGCATCCGCGGCATGCGGGAGAGTGTCGCGGCGGCGGAGCTGACGGAGGCGGAGCGGCGGGCGATCCTGGGCGAAAACGCGGCCCGGCTACTGGGCATGGAGTAGATCGGCGCTCCGCCGCGCGACTCGGGCCGGCGCTCTCGAGCCGGCGCTTTCAGGCCCGTACTTTCTCATGCCGGCGATTTCAGGTGCCACGCCTTCGGCTGCACGAAGGCGCGGATCCCCGCCAGCGAGAGCGTGCTGCCCAGACCGGAGTGCTTGCGGCCGCTCCAGGGCAGGCGCGGGCTCACGCGGTCGCAGCAGTTCCAGTAGGCCGTCCCGGCATTCACGCGCGTGAGAATGCGCTCGGCCCGCGCGCGCTCCGCCGCGTACACGCCGGCGGTCAGCCCGTAGACGGTGTCGTTCATGAGCCCGATCGCCGCCTCGTCGTCGTGCGCTTCCTGAATGCCGATGATCGGCCCGAAGCTCTCCTCCCGCATCACCCTCATGCGGTGGTCCACGCGCGCGAGCACGGTCGGCTCGAAAAAGTAGCCCGAGCCCGGCCGCCGCGAGCCGCCGCACAGGAGCCGCGCGCCCAGCCCGACGGCGTCCGCAACCTGCGCCTCCAGCACCTCGAGCTGCTCCTTGCGTGCGAGGGGACCGATGGTGGTCGTCTCCTCCTGCGGATCGCCGACCGCGAACGTGCGCACGCTCTCCAAGAAGGCGTCCGTGAACGCCGGCGCAATACGGCGGTGCACGTAGATGCGTTCCACCGCGCAGCAGCTCTGACCCGCGTTGTAGAATGCGCCTTCGGCAAGGGCGGCGCCGGCGGCCGCGACGTCGACATCGTCGCAGACGTAGACCGGATCCTTGCCGCCCAGCTCGAGCTGAACCTTGAGCAGCTTCGGGGCGGCTCGCTCGGCGATGCTGCGGCCGGTCGCGTAGGAGCCGGTGAAGAAAAC